>JAETPY010000118.1 GCA_021770925.1 Erysipelotrichaceae bacterium
CTAGCCACACGATTATCACCGTTTGTCAATAGTCAATTGAACAAAAATAAAAAAAGCTCTTTAATTTTTGTTAAAGAGTCTTTTTCAAGTTTTGATGCTTAACTTAATGACATTGCGTACTGATGTATGTGTATTTTTTAATTATTTGCTTTTTTTTCATATTTTTTTTCTGAAGAAAAGCCTTTTCCTCTAACTTCATTAACTTTATTAATGATCATAAAAGCATCTGGATCAATATCGTAAACATAATTATTTAAATGTGTTAATTCACGATTGTTTACAACAGTTAAAACGATTGGATATTTGTTGTGTTTAAAACCTGTTTCTCCATGAATCAAAGTTGAACCTCGATCTAATGTACTAATGATCATCTCGTTTATTTCATTGAATTTAGAACTAATAATTTTAACCTGCATTTGTGATTTACCTATGACAAGCACTTTATCTAGAATAATTGTATATATAAGGACTAATAAAATACCATAAAAAACCATCTCACGATTACGAATAACCATTTGGCTTAAAAGAATTAAAAAATCAAAACCGTACATACTAATAGAAATAGGAATTCCTAATTTCTTATTTAAAATTAATGGTGGAATATCCATTCCTCCAGTACTAGCTCCACAACGAATAACTAAACCAATTGCTAATCCAATCATAATTCCAGCAAAAATTACACATAATAAAGTATCATTACTCATAATTTCATTATTAAAGATATTTTCTAGTATACCTAAGATAAAAGGATAATAAAATGAACTGATTAAAGTAGTTAAAGCAAATTTTTTTCCTAAAATCTTCCATCCTAATAAAAACATACTAATATTAAAAATTGAAACAAAAACAGTTATAGGGATATTTAATGTCGTATTTAGAAAAATAGCCATTCCCGTTGTTCCTCCAGTAATTAAATTATTTGGAAGAATAAACATTGTTACACCTAATGCATAAATAGTGTTTCCAATCAAAATACCAATAATATTTTTTATGTCTTTCATATATTCACTCTTTTCTTGTTTTATAACTTTGTATATTTTATCTTATAAGTGTTTTTTGTTCAATACAATTGATTAGCTATTTTTAAAATAAATATACAATTTTAATTTATCACTTGACTATAACGTTACGTAAGGGTTTAATATAATTATGAAAATAAGGAGGCTTTTTAAAATGAAAGGTATTGTATTAGCTGGAGGATCTGGAACAAGATTATATCCTCTTACACAAGTAACAAGTAAACAATTATTACCAATTTATGATAAACCAATGATTTATTATCCATTAAGTATATTAATGGAAGCAGGAATTAAAGATATTTTAATTATTTCTACTCCTGATGACACACCTAGATTTGAAGAATTATTAGGTGATGGTAGTCAATTTGGTATCTCGCTTCAATATAAAGTACAACCTTCTCCTGATGGGTTGGCACAAGCATTCATTATTGGTGAAGAATTTATTGATGGGCAAGGATGTGCCATGGTATTAGGAGATAATATTTTCCATGGACATGGCTTAGGAAAACGCTTAAGAGCAGCAGCTAATAAACTTAGCGGAGCAACAGTATTTGGATATTATGTAGATGATCCAGAGAGATTTGGGGTTGTTGAATTTGATGAAAATGGCAAAGCTATTTCTCTTGAAGAAAAGCCAGCTAATCCTAAATCAAACTATGCTGTAACTGGTTTATATTTTTATGATAAAAATGTTGTTGAATATGCTAAAAGCATAAAACCAAGTGCTCGAGGGGAATTGGAAATTACTGATTTGAATAAAATATATTTAGATAATGGAACTTTAGATGTAACTTTATTAGGTCAAGGATTTACTTGGTTAGATACAGGGACGCATGAAAGTTTAGTTGACGCAACTAACTTTGTTAAAACTGTAGAAACTCATCAAAATCGTAAGATTGCATGTCTTGAGGAAATTGCTTATAATAATGGATGGATTTCTAAGGATCAATTAAATACATCTTATGAATTGTATAAGAAAAACCAATATGGTAAATATTTAAAAGATGTATTAGATGGAAAATTTATAGATCAATAAGGAGTAATAGTAATGAAAAAAATTGAAACTAAAATACCTGGTGTAATTATTATTGAAACTGATGTATTTGGTGATCACCGTGGATATTTTACCGAAACTTATTCTAAGCCTAAATACGAACAACTAGGAATTAATGTAGATTTTGTTCAAGATAATATGTCTTTTAGTGCACAAAAAGGTACTTTAAGAGGGTTGCATTGGCAAAATCCTCCTTATGCACAATCAAAGTTAGTTTCTTGTACTAAGGGTAAAGTTATTGATGTTGCTGTAGATATTCGTAAAGGAAGCCCTACTTATGGAAAATGGGTGTCTGTGGAATTAAGCGAGGAAAATCATCGCCAGTTCTTTATCCCACAAGGGTTTGCGCATGGATTTTTGACATTAACTGAAAATGTTGAATTTAGATACAAGGTAGATAATGTTTATAACAAAGAGTCAGAAGGTGGAATGCGTTACGATGATCCTACAGCTAATGTTAATTGGGGAGAATTGTTAAACGGAATTGAACCAGTTTTAAGTGAAAAAGATATGACAGGTCCAACATTAGAGGAATCAAATAATCAATTTGTATACAAAGGAGAATAATTAAATGAAAATTTTAGTAACAGGTGGAGCAGGGTTTATAGGTGGAAACTTTGTTCATTATATGGTTGAAAATCATCCTGAAGATATGATTGTAAACTTAGATTTATTAACTTATGCAGGTAATTTAGAAACTTGCAAACCAGTTGAAGGTAAGCCTAATTACAAGTTTGTAAAAGGTGATATTGCTGATCGTGAATTTATTTTCAAACTATTTGAAGAAGAAAAATTTGATATTGTTGTTAACTTTGCTGCAGAATCTCATGTAGATAGAAGTATTACTGATCCTGAAATCTTTGTTAAAACAAATGTTATGGGAACTACTACTTTATTAGATGCAGCTAAAGAATTTGGAGTAAAGAGATATCACCAAGTATCTACTGATGAAGTATATGGTGATTTACCATTAGATCGACCAGATTTATTCTTTACAGAAACTACACCATTACATACATCTAGTCCATATAGTTCTTCTAAAGCATCTGCAGACTTATTTGTTTTAGCTTATTATCGTACTTATGGTTTGCCAGTAACTATTTCTAGATGTTCTAATAACTATGGTCCTTATCATTTTCCGGAAAAACTTATTCCTTTAATGATTTCAAGAGCTTTAGCTGATGAAGAATTACCAGTATATGGTAAAGGGGATAATGTTCGTGACTGGTTACATGTATATGATCACTGTGTAGCAATTGACTTAATTATTAGAAATGGTCGTGTTGGTGAAGTTTATAATGTTGGTGGTCATAATGAAAGAACTAACTTAGAAGTAGTTCAAACAATCTTAAAAGCATTAGATAAACCAGAAACATTAATTAGATTTGTTGAAGATCGAAAAGGTCATGATCGAAGATATGCTATTGATCCAACTAAACTAGAAACAGAACTTGGATGGAAACCTAAATATAATTTTGATACCGGAATTCAACAGACTATACAATGGTATTTAGATAACAAAGAATGGTGGCAAAATATTCTTTCTGGTGAGTATCAAAACTATTTTGAAAAAATGTATGCTGGAAAAGTAAAATAGTTTAATTTATCTAGAAGACAGCTGATAGATTTATCGACTGTCTTTTATTATATAAATAAAAAGGATTCTAGATTATTTATTTTGTACAAACAAATAATCCTGAATCCTTAGTGATTTTAATACCATTTGACTGTTTTATTAAACTTTCAATGTAAACCTTAAATTCTTTTAAACGATTAGCTAGAAATTCATTTTGATTACCATGACAACTAAGAATATAATCTATTAAAGGTTGAGCTTCATTAATTAAGAGAGCATCTTCATATTTTCTTAACTCTACGAAATGAAAATACTTAGATAATATTGTTTTTCCATTTTCTAAACCAAAATGATCAGGTAAGGAATCTGCAGATAAACAAATTCTTTCATCAAATCCTTTAACAAGATTACTAATTTCCTGCATATGCTTTTTACTGTAAGTACTGCAGTAAAAAGAACCAGATTTTTTTAAAACTCTTGTTACCTCTAACAGACTTTGATTTAGATCCTTTAAATAGAATAAAGTATGATTAGCAATAATTGTATCAAAATAATCATTTTTAAAAGGAATGTTGTGACAATCAACGACTAAATAATTATACTCATTACCAAGTCGTTGTTTTGTTTCTTCAAGCATGCCATTTGAATTATCAGACAAAAAAATTTCTCGATTACGTAAGTTATAAGTATTATAATCCCACAGCTTACCGTTACCACAGCCAATTTCTAATAAACGATAAACAGTTGAAAAATCAATTTGTTCAAATAACCAGGGGAACCAGCCTTGTTTATTAATTGAAAATTGATCATGCAGTTTAATTCTGGTTTCAAGATTTTTGGCATTTATGTAATGATCAATAATGTTATCATCAATGGATGATAATTTAATAAGTTCAATGATTTTATCCCATGCAATATTATTTTTATTTAATAGCTTTTCGGTTGCTTTTAATGATTCTTTTAAATTAGTAAGTTTTTGTATTTTTTGGTTGATTAAAGTAGTTTGAAGCTGAATTGATTTTTTAAAACTAGCTATATCATCATCTTGAATTAATGGATAGATTTCTTCCAAAGAAAAACCTAATTCTTTTAATGAAAGTATTTTCTGGAGAGTAATAAGATCCTTATTACAATAACGGCGATAGCCATTATTAAGAATCATAGCAGGTTTTAATAAACCAATTTTATCATAATATCTAATTGTTCTTAGGGTGACACCAGCCATTTTTGCAAATTCACCAGTTGAATATAATTTTTCCATGTATATATTATAAAATATTAATAAAAGAAAAGATAGTTTATTACTTTGAAAATTTAGTTTTGAGACTATGCAATTTATTGTTTCTAAGATATACTTTAATTAGAAGTTACAGGGGAGAAATAGAGTATGAAAGAATTAATAATAAAATTGTATAATAAAATAAATAATCGTATTTTAGATTATCGTTATAAAGTAAATAAAAATGCTGGAATATGTTTTGCGTATTATCTAATTATGTCTATTATTCCAATCTGTTCTTTATGTGCTTTTTTTGCATCAATACTCAATATTGATTTAACAGCGTTTGAAAAAATGCTGGAAAGATATTTAACACCAGAATTTTCAGATGTAATAATTACGTCATTAAAATCAAATAATATTACTTTATCGTCTATTGTTGTAATATGTATTTCACTTTTTGTTGTTAGTCGAGGAATTAATCAGCTCTATGGAATTTCTAAAAATTTATTTCCATCAGCACATCAAAGAAATATTTTAATTGAGCAAATAATCATGTTATTAAAGACGGTTGCGGTATTTGTATTATTATTATTAATTATTTCTTTATTAACTGTTATACCAGTAATTAATTCATTTATTGATTTGAGTCAAATTATTATTTTTGAAGATTTGTATTTGTTTTTTATGTTCTTTATTATATTGTTTTTATTATATAAAATTATTCCTGATGTTCATGTGCATATTTTAGATATTATTGAAGGAGCTGCTTGTGCAAGTTTACTATTATTGATCCTTTTATCTGGATTAGAGTTTTATTTTAGTATAGCTGATTATACAAATGTATATGGACCACTTGCTTCAATAGTTGTTATTATGATTTCTTTTACATTAATTGCAGAAGTGATTTATATAGGAATGTATGTGATGTTTGAAGCTCATATGAAAAGATTAATAGATGAAATAAAAAGAAATAATAAATTATTTTAGATTTTAAGATGATAAAGGAGAGGGATAAAGTGAATAGATTAAGAAATGTTAGAATAATTATTGGTATATTTTTAATTACTAGTATATTATTTAACAGTTGTAGATTATCAATATTTGCAATTGAAGAAAATTTGTATACTAATTCTAATCAAACTAATGCAAATTATTTTGAAAGTGTAGAAAAACATCTGTGATTTACTCAACCCATATTCAAGATATAGGTTGGCAGGATAACAAATTTGATGGTCAAACATCTGGAACAATAAATCGAGCTAAACGATTAGAAGCTATTAAAATAAATCTAAAAAATTCTATATATGAGGGAAAGATTGAATACAGTACTCATATTCAAGATATTGGCTGGCAAGGATGGAAAGAAAATGACCAGATGTCTGGAACAAGTGGTCAATCAAAACGATTAGAAGCTATTCAGATAAAATTAACAGGAGAAATAGCTAGTAAATATGATATTTATTATCGGGTACATGTCCAAGAATTTGGCTGGTTAGATTGGGCAAAAAATGGAGCGTCAGCAGGGAGTGCAGGTTATAGCTATAGACTAGAAGCAATTGAAATAAAATTGATAGTAAAAAATGGAATACCACCTGGTTTAACAACAAGACCATTTGTACAATGTTATGTAAGTTATAGTGCACATGTTCAAGACTATGGATGGCAAAATAAAGTATATGATGGGATGATATCAGGAACAACGGGACAAGCGAAACAGCTGGAAGCAATAAAAATAATGTTAGAAAATCCAGAATATGAAGGAAGCATTCAATATCGTTCGCATATAGAGGACTATGGCTGGGAAAGCAGCTGGAAAACAAATGGACAAATATCAGGAACAAATGGACAATCAA
>JAETPY010000119.1 GCA_021770925.1 Erysipelotrichaceae bacterium
AAATATATATGATAGCAATAGGACAAAATATTAGAAAATATCACCGAAGAAAAATAGAAAACAGGAAAAAGGCGGAAGAGTTATTGTCAGTATTAAATTAAAGAGCCAATTTTTTTGAAAAAGAGCAAGTTTTTTTTAAGTGCGTCAAAAATTCATAAAAGTTATTCACAATGAAATAACTCTTATGGATTTTTTTATATGAAAGGGATTATAAAAGAAAAAGAGCTGAACGCTCTAAATAATTAATAAAAATTACTTAGTCGTTACAGCCCCTTTATTTTATAGACAAAATTGTATTTTCTTTTGCAAAAACTTGTATAAATATACAAGCGCTTATGATATAATCTCGCTGAACTACTTATAACGGTAGGCGGTTGATCCATTTCATAGTCTTTCGTAGAAATGGCAGCGTCTTCGAACAGTAATCTCTTATAAGAAATACAAGCTGCCGGAGGTGCTAATGGTAACATATGAGGGTTTATTCCAATTTGTTATAATGCTTATTGCATTAATCTCTTTAATTATAAAGATTTCCAAAAGAAAATAACCGCCCAACGCCAATTGTAACGGTTATATCTTTTAAATAACTTTCGCTTTTGGAACAACCGCTTATCGGTAGTTCCTTTTTCATTTATAATATACTATAAAATATCGAAAGTGTCAATGCTATTGACATTTCTTACTTTATCCATTCATCATTATTTTATTCAATATCATTTTGCTTCTTACTTAAGAATTGTGCTGGTTAATTTTGCATATTACTAGCTTCTTACGTGCATCTTACTTGTAAAAATTCTTGAAATTTCAAAAAACCTGAATACTACAAAAGTCCCATAAAATGGAGCTTTGCATAGTTTTGAGTTGTCCAAAACCGTGAAATTTTTTGTGTAAATTAACGTTTAAAGAATTTCAATATACAATAAAATCAATGTTTTTTGATAGTTTTGTTGCATACCTGTTGCATTGCGAACACCTCTCACAAAATCTTATAGCTCCTAATCTCTATTATCATTAGATGATAATACAGCTTCAACCTGAGCAATTAATTGATCTTTATCTGGCATATATGTTACATATTTAGAAGCAAAAATATTATTACTTAAACCTCCCAAAGCGTATTGCATATCCACATTTCCTTTGTCAGTACATAAAATTAAACCAATTGGAGGATTATCATTTTCATCATTAACTTCTGCTGCATAATAATTCAAATACATATTAAGTTGTCCAACAGCTTCAGGCATTAATTTAATAGTCTTTAATTCAATCAATACATACGATTTTAGAATTTTATTATAGAAAACCATATCAACATAATAATGGGTATTACCAAATGTCACTCTTTGTTGAGTTCCTACAAACATAAATCCTTTGCCTAGTTCTAATAAAAATTTTTCAATTTGCCTAACAAGAGCTTCCTCTAAATCTGATTCCATCATTGTTTTATTTTCTGGAATTCCAAGGAATTGAAAAACATATGGGTCCTTGACTATATCTTGAGGTTTTGCAATTTCATTACCTTTTAAAGCTAATTCAAGTACTTTCTTTTTATTAGCATCACCATTTGACAATAACAATCTTTCAAATAAAGAAGAACTTATTTGTCTTTTTAATTCTCTTACTGACCACTTTGCATTTATTGCTTCTTTTTCATAGAAGTTACGTTTGTCATCATCTGATATATATATAATAATTCGCAATAATGGGACCAACTTAATTTGCTAGACAGTGTCTGGCAATTTGGATATTTTAAATAAAGTAATCGCATATTTTGTATATTTGCTCGAGAAAATCCTTTTCCAAATTTATTTGTAAGAATTTTTGATAGTGTAAGTAATTGTTTTTTACCATATTCGCCACGCTCTGATTTTAACTCATCCTCAACTATGATACGTCCTATATTCCAATACGCATTAATTAACTCATTGTTAATATTTTTAATAACATTATTTCTAGCATTTGTGATAATATTTGTAATTTCATTGACTAATGCTTCATTGTTTAACAAACTATTTTCCACAATCAAATACTCCTTTCAATATTAATTATTCTTATTATACCCTTATTTTAAAAAGAAAAAAAGAAGGATTCAAATGAACCTTTAGGTGGCATTACATTTGAACTAACAGCAAAAGAAGATATTTATTCTCTTGATGGAAGAAACACATTACTGTATAAAGCTGGTGATAAAGTATCTATAGATATTTCTGAAAACGGACTATATGTAACCAATGAACTTGGAGAAATCCATATTGGAAATCTTCCATTAGGAAAATATGAATTGAAAGAAGTTCAGACCCTTGAAGGATATGTGCCAAACGATACAATATATGAAATTGATTTAAGCTATGATCATAGTGATAAAGTCATCTATACTAAAGAAATCAACGTAGAAAACGAAAAAACAACAACTGAAATTTCTAAAGTCAGTGCAACTGATGAAAAAGAACTAGAAGGTGCTCATTTATCGCTAAAAGATAAAAATGAAAACATCATTGAAGAATGGGTTTCAGGCAAAGAATCTCATATCATCAGAGGGCTTTTGATTGGTGAAGAATATACACTTCATGAAGACTTGGCACCTATTGGTTATGCAACAGCCAGTGATGTGACTTTTACAGTCAACGCTGATGGAACTCCAACAAAAGTGACTATGAAAGACGAAATCACAAAGGTAGATGTGTCAAAGGTAGATGCAACAAATGAAAAGGAAATTGAAGGTGCTAAACTATCTTTGACTGATAAGGAAACAGGAGAAATTGTTGAACAATGGACTTCAAAGAAAGAACCACATCGAATCGAAGGATTAGAGGTAGGAAAAACTTATATCTTGCATGAAGATCTTGCTCCAGTAGGATATGAAGTTGCCAGTGATGTTGAATTTACTATTGCTGATACTGGAGAAGTTCAAAAAGTTGTCATGAAAGATCAACCTAAGACAACTGTTGTGAAAACTGGAGATGATTCTCAAACAGGATTATATCTAGCAGTCATGGCAATGGCAGGAATTACAGTCCTAGTGATATCAAAAAAATCAAAAAAGAAAGATGGTGACATGAATGAACAGTAGCCTATGGATTATAACAGTAACATTATCAATCATGATAGCTGTTTTAGGCATCAAGATATATGTCAAAGTCAAAAGACAAAAAAGAAAACTCATTGAAATGAAACAAAAACAATAACAATCTATTTTTTAAAAACAGGTGGCATTATTGCTACCTGTTTTTATATAAAGGAAAGGAATGAAAACCATGCTTTTTAAAACCAGAACGGAACATCTAGAAAATATAATCAATGAAATATTTGCATCTAAGCTATATGAACATCCGCATATTGACTTTATTCTCGTTAAAAAAATCAACGGAAAAGATTATTACGCAGCTGGCGTTTCAGATAAAATCAATCCACATGAAGCTTTTCTATTTCGTCCAAAAGCGAGAAGTTATACTGAAGCTTTCAATGATTATAGGAAGCGATGTCAAATCATCTTGGACAAGCATATTGAATATGAAAGAAATAAAACAAGACCTGTCAAAGAAAAAAAGAAATATAATCGATGAAAATTCATTTACATCAATTTCCAAGAAACTATATTGTCTACAAAGAGACTTGGATTACATCATGGATATAGAAATATAGCTGAAAATAAAGATATTTTATTTATTGATACTACAAGTATATCGATTCATGACTATTTTAATAAATATCCTATTATAAAAAGAAATCACCTTCGTTAATTTATCTTGTAAACAAATCCTCCTCGTGAGATAATTTAATTAGATATATTATGATCTATTAAAAGGAATGTTAAATATGAAAAGAATAGATAATTATTATAGATTTGAAAATTGTATAGCAAAAATATTTGAGGAAGCTGAATACTCCATAACTAGAAATGTTCGTATAGAAAATAATCCTAGATACGAAATAGATATCATTGCTGAAAAAAATAAAAATAAATTTTGTGTTGAGGTTAAATATTCTCAAATAACGGATATAGCAGCTAAAAGAATATATAAAATTTCAGAACTTAGTAATATGCGGCCTATACTAGTAACAGCATATAATATTAAAGAAAGCAAAAAGACATATTTTCAAGAAATGTATCCAAATTTAATAGTAATTGATATTGCAAACTTATTATTTGCAGTACAAGATAATGCAGAATTAAACAATGAACTTATTTCCTTGTTGCCATATACAATTGATAACATAATTCCTAAAGAAGGATTTATTCAAATAAATACTCTACAACATAATGACTATACAAAATCATTAATTAAAGAAATAAAACAGTGTGAAACTGGTAAATTAAAATTTAGAACATATGAACAATTATGCAATAAACTTTTAAAAAATATATTTTCTGAGGACTTAGCGTTATGGAAGGAACAAAGTAAATCAAATAATGATCTATATAGATTTGATTTACTTTGCCGAATTAAAGATCAAAACCAAAAAACATTTTGGTCTATTCTCGAAAAATATTTTAATTCTAAATATCTTATATTTGAATTTAAAAACTATAAGGAACCAATTACTCAAAAAGAAATATATACTACAGAAAAGTATTTGTATTCTAAATCATTACGAAGTGTTGCGGTAATAATATCTGCGAATGGTTATAGTGAAAATGCATATTGGGCAGCAAAAGGTTGTTTAAGAGAAAATGGAAAACTTATCATTTTACTAAAAACAGATGACTTGATAGAAATGAATAAAATAAAAGATAATCAAGAGGATCCTTCGAACTATTTATTAGATAGATTAGATGAATTTCTTTTAGAATTGAAAAAATAACTTGATATTATTAACATACAATAATCAGATATTCATATTTATATAAAAAAGGAAGGGAAAAATTGATGAAAGCTTCAAAATACAATCATTTTTTTAAATATGATGAACATTATAGCATTGCGTACAATTCTTTTTCTAATGCACTTGCTATAATTGAAAATGAAAAATTAAATGCTTATTATAACTATATCGATAACAAAAAAGATATGGATATTTCTTTACTAAATGATCTAAAGAAAGGGTCTTTTCTAATAGAAGAGGATATAGATGAACTAGAATTAGTTCGTTATAATATAAGTCGTAGTAGATTTTCTACTTCTACTTTGAGTTTAACAATAGCTCCTACATCTGATTGTAACTTTAGATGTATTTATTGTTTTCAAAAGGATAAACATGACCATGAATATATGTCTGATGAGTTGCAAACTTCTATTGTAAATTTTGTAAATAAACATGCAAACCATATACATACTTTAAATATAATATGGTATGGAGGAGAACCACTCCTTGCATTCAAAATCATAGAAAGTTTGTCCTTAAATTTTTTAAAAATATGTAAGCAATATAATATTGAATATAATGCTAGTATGATTACAAATGGATATCTTTTGTCAAGAGATGTTTTGACTATATTAAAAAAAATAAAAGTTGATTTTATACAAATAACAATAGATGGAGGTCCAAAAGTACACGATTTGAAAAGACCACTCGCTGATGGCAGTAAGACATTTGAAAAAATTCTATATAATTTATATAACGGATTCGATTTATTACCAAAAATTTCTTTACGAATAAATATTGATAAAAGTAATCAAAATGAAGGTAAAGTTGTTATGGATTATCTGAAAAAATACAATTTATGTGAAAAAGTTACACCATATTTTGGATGTATACGTGATGATAATAATTGTTATGATAAAGAAAAATGTTTAAATGATAATACTTTTGCTAAATTAGAATTTGATTTTGCAGTTTCAGTGAAACCAAATACTATTGTGAAATATCCAAAAAGTAAATTTTCATTTTGCTGTGCAGATAATATCAGTAGTTGGGTAATTGGTGTAGATGGATCACTATATAAATGTTGGTCAGAAATTGGTGATGTAAGCAAATGTGTAGGTAATATAAATAATAATGAGAATATAGTTAATAAAATTCTATTAGAGTATGTTATGTTTGATCCAACAACAAAAGAACCTTGCAAAAGCTGCAATATTCTTCCAATTTGTATGGGTGGTTGTCCGTTTCAAAGGCGTTCTGGAAAATCTTTACAGTGTTCAAATTATAAATTTATTTTAGAGCAGTGTCTACGAAATGCAATAAATGCTTCTAAAAAAAAGCAAAAAGTTAAATAAGCAAATAATAAAGGAGGTGAATGTTATGGAATATATCATCGAACCTAATGGTGAATTACTTGATGCTATTTATGGTGGATGTATCAATCCAGACTGTGATGATCTTGGTCCAACTGGTCATTGTAGCCCAGATACAAATTAATTCTAGAATTATGATCATAGTATATTACTTCTATGATCATAATTTTTACAGCAGGAATAAACATGTATCATACGCAATATAAAGTGTTTAGCTTTAGCGTTGTAATAAGCTGGAATAAGCGCTATTCACACATTGAACAAAAGAATGCTTATAATCTTATAGAATCATATATTTTAATTAACAAAACATTAGTAATAATTATTATGAAAAAATTAGAGAAGTATTTTCGGATGCTTCTTTTTGTTTTGCGATAAATAGTATAATATGGTTGTAAAAGAAAGAAACTTAATTAGATTGTTATTCGGTGAATTATTTTAATTAAAATAACAGCTATTTAGTCAAATAAAAATAATAAACATAGAAAAATAGTTAAAATAATTTGATAAAATGATAGGCAAATTATTTTAACTA
>JAETPY010000120.1 GCA_021770925.1 Erysipelotrichaceae bacterium
CTTGATACACAGATATTTTGCATATTAGTATTAATAATCCTATTTGTATATTCTATCAGTAATGACTTATCTACATATATTTCACTATTAACTGCTCTTTGAAATTCTGTATTCCCCGGATTTAAATATATCCCCATTTTCTCACCTCATTTCATCAATGCTTTCATTATATCATTTATATATTATCAAGTCATTTTTTTATTTCAATAAACTTTTTTTAATAAATTCAGTATATTTTTCATAACCTTTTTCATTGATGTGTAAACCATCAACATAATATTCTTCAATTGGTTCCCCTTTTTTATTACAAATTGAACTATACGCATTGATAAAGGTAACATATTCATAAGGAATAACATTTTTATATTCTTTAAAAATCATTTTCAAAATATCATTACTCCGCATTCCCTGTTTTTCTGCTTTATAACCATGATATTTTTCTAAGCAGGGAATAGATGAAACAAGATATATTTTAGTATCTGTGCAATTATAATGAATGATTTCAACCATCTCTTTCACATTTAAAGCAATATCTCGGGGACTTTCCATTACAGTATTACCTAAATCATTTGTTCCAATCATGATGACTACTTTACTTGGGCGATATTTGATCACTCCCTCATCAATAAAATTTAATAATATTTTTGATGTAATTCCAGCAATCCCACAATTATATTTACTATCTATTTCAGGATAAAACTTATCCAAATCACAATACTGAGTAATTGAATCTCCAAAAAAAACCACTCCTCCATTCTGGGCTGTTTTTGTTTGTTCAATAATTTCCAGCATTCTAACCAGCGTAAATTCTCTTAGTTGATAATAATTTGTTAAAAAGCGCATACTTTCTTTCATTAATCTTCACCTCGTTATTATTCTACCATAATTAAAAAAGAAAAGCCTTATGCTTCACATTAAAATAGTACTTCCTGTTCTAATGAAACCACACCAACATTAATATTTCTTATCACTCTATCATCAATACAATACCCCTTAACTTAGTGAACTAACAAATATTTATATTACTCCAATCCCTAGCCACTACAATAACCCCAAATTTTAAATAATCGATCATTAATAATTTTATCTTATTTATTACTACTTTTACATATCCTTTTATGTCATTAAAAAATTAATTTTTCATGACCAACATTTATTTTTAAATCTTACCACCTAAAATCCAATAAAAAAAGAGCTGAACTAATCCAGCTCAATTACCAAATGGCTAAGATATCAAATATTCTAAGCCAAACTGTTTATAAATCTAAACATCTAAACTACCATCATCATCAAAATCATTATCAATACTACTCATCATTATTACTGAATCCGCATTTTCAAATTTAATGACTTCAATAATAGGCACTTCATAATTTTCTCTCATATAATTTTATCCTCCATGCTTATTTTAAATTACAGGTAAAACTCCTGTTTTAGAAATTTCATCACTATATATCGTTATTGAGTTTCCAGCAGTATCTTTATATATCATATACATTCTACCGCTTCGAGCAACTCCCGACCTAACTTTATTAACATTAATTACAAATTGTCCCTCACTGTTTCTATTTGCAGCTACTAGTTTTTGCATTGGACCTACACTACCACCAATGACAAATCCATTTACATTTGGATCTGCCACTGAAGTAAGCAGCATACCAAATTCAACTAATGTATAATTATTTGGTAAAAATAATTTTCCATTAAAACTTAAACGATATCTATTTGCTGCTATAGTTATACTGCACTTAGGATCCATAACAATAGATGGCTTTTCTTCCACAACTACATTATCATCAACATAAACTGCCTTTAAAACAGTATCACTAACAACAATAAACGAATAAGTTTCTTTATATGAAATAATTCTGTCATTTTCATTAATCCAATGAGAAAATTTCTTTCCTTCTACCTTTTTAGCAGTAACTGTAGCAGTTGCTCTATTATCATAATAAGTAGACAAAGCACTATCATTTTCACCATTAAATACTGATACTTTTAACTCATCAGTAATAACATAAAAGTTTTGATAGTTTGCTGTAGCATTATATAATCCCAATCCTACATATCCTTTACTATATTGACGATTTTCTTCTGTAATTTCCCGATCAATATATTCTACCCCGTTAACTGCTGCAGTTATTTTATTTCCTTTTACATTGATTTCAATATGATATTTGTTATTTTCTGGTTTTACTAATGTATTTGTACTTGCAAACGTATAATCATTTTTAAAATCAAATAAACGTACTGTATTTTCGTTTAACTGTAACGCGTAACTTCCTTCCCAAACATTTGTTGTTTGTGACTGGAAGATAAAATTTAAAATGCCTGTTTGATATGTTGCATCAATTTCATACTTAAATTCATCTGTTTCTAATTTATTTGCAAATAAGAATGCATTATCACTATGACTTCCAATATAAGATTCTCCATCAATATACCAGTTTCCTGCTGTCGCTTTAAAATCTGTTAAATTTGTTTTGAAATTATTTTCACGTATTTGAATGACACATTCTTTTTTAACACTTGGATTTTCTTTTGCTGCTGCTGTTACAATTACTGTTCCACTGCTTAATGCTTTTATTTTAGCCCGATTTCCTTCCTGTACTAATGAAATCACACTATCATTAGCTACACTGTATATAATATCCTGTGAAACTTCACTTGGTGATACCCACCCGTTTAATGTAAATTCATCTCCTACATAACCATTGATATTTGTTTTATCAAGTCCCACTGCTAGCGGTTTTGTTGGAATGATCTTATCTTCCCAGATTGATTTCAATGGATATACTGTTATATTTCCAGTTGTATTACCACCTTCGCTGTATACACTTAGTCCCTGACTTACTGGACTAGCAAAGATCTGCATTGCTCCTGCTACTGTATAACCTTTTGTAAATACTTCAACACTGCTGCGGTCTACATAAATATGTAAATCGACTGAACCATCAGTATTTTTAGTTACTGATTGACTATTTATATTAATACGGTCTTCATTAACCACTACTACACCTGATTGACGTCGATCCATTGTTAATAAATTATTTGCTATATCGTAACGGATAACTGTTTCTTCCTCATTACCCATACGAACCTTAAATCCTACTTCTGTACTATTTTCATCAGGTTTTAAATTAGCGACGATTTCATAACTATCTCCATTAAAACCGCTCAATAAATCATTATTCCCATTTATTATTACATCTTTTAATTCAACTTTATCAGTATCATCGCGTAATGACTTATATTCTTCAATTGGTGTTTGTGTTAAATAATACTTACCGCCACTATCTTTACATACACCTAATTCCAACTGTAAATTAAATGTTCCATTAAACACATTATTACCATTTGCATCTGGAACAGCATTACAAAATCCTGCTTCCCATGTATTCATCCAGTTGATAGCAATAATATCTTGAGCATTAAAATTCTTAGCTGTTCCAAAATCTCCCTTATAATAAGTCATTGCTGCATATGAATCCATTCCAAAATTCATGACACCATCATTGTCCTCATTGCCCATACCGTTTGCATTTGTACTTGCATACTGACTATCAGGAACAAAAGACCATTTGCCATCTACTTCTTTAAAATCACCAATTTTATATTTGCGACCCCCACGATCCAAGACCCATTTTACTTCTCCGTTTTCATTTCCATTTTCATCTTTTACTGTTAATGGATATAAATCTGGGCACTCTGTGTTTAATTCTGGATATGTTGATTCGATATTCCAGTTGATCAAATCATCTGATGAATAGATTCTTAATGGTCCTCCCGCTACAACCATGAACCATTTGTTTTCATATCTGAATACCTTAGGATCTCTAAAGGCTGTATTGTGTAGTGGATCATCTTTCCAGTCTAATAATACTTTTCCTTCATCATATTTATGAAAAGTTTCACCATCTTTACTATACGCTCCAATTATCCTTTGTCCATCACTTCCATTTGTACCGTTAGCTGTAATGAAGAAAAAGATTCCTTCTTCGCCTTTTGCAAAGATGTCTGGTGCTGTTTCATGATTAGCAGTCACTGCACATCCTGAATACATTGTTCCATATTCATCTGGATAAAATTCAATTGATTGTTCTTCCCAATGAATTAAATCAGTACTTATCGCATGTGCCCAATGCATTGGCCCCCATTTTGGACCATCATAATATTGATAAAATAAATGATATTTACCATTAAAATAAATCATTCCATTTGGATCATTAGCCCAACCATCTTTTACTGAATAATGATATTGCCCACGATAATCCTCATTATAATATGATTCATCTTCCTGACAACGGTGAACACGAACACGATAAAGTACTTTAGCATTACCGTTTCTTACAGTTAATGTATATGTTTGTAAATCCGCTGTTACCGGCAAATTATTAATATCTACTACATCATTATTTTCATTAGTAGCAATTATTTCACTGTCATTACTAATTTCAGGAGTTAATTTTACAGATGCTGTATTATTATTAACATAAGTGATATAAACATATTGACCTTGAGCAAACTGAATCTGTTTATCTATTTTACCATCAGTGCTTGAAACAGTTAACCCTGTCAATTGTGGCGAGTTGTCACTATTAATAGGAATATATTCAACATTTTGATAAGTTACATTGCCATTCCATGTAAGTAAACCAAATTTACCGTTACTAATTACATCATTTTGTCCATAATGAGAATCGTCATTACTTGTATTCATCGTATAATCAGCTGTATTGATAATTAACTGACCGTTGATATAATAAACCATATGTTTATCAATAACAGTAACTTTTAAATGATACTCATTATTATCAGCTAATGAAATATATTTAGATTTACCTAAATCTACAGCATCATTATTTTCAAATTTAAACAATCTGGCTTCACCTGTTTCACCATTGACATTGGCCACATACATATTTTTAGTATCTAGGTTATCACTAGCTCTAAATACTAATGATGCCGCTCCTTTTCGTTCATTAAACTTAACATCAGCTTCATAAACAAAATTATCACCAGTAGATTCACTTAATAAAAATGAATCCCCATCAGAAATACCAGTAATTCCAATATCACTCATTTTCCAATCATTATTTTCTTTGATACCTTGTAAATTAGTATTGAAATTTTCTATACTTGTATCTTTAAATTTAATATTGTTAAACTTTACTTTACTATTAAACGTTAATAAACCAATATAACCACCATTCCAGTTATCAACTGTTCCTGTTCTTTCAATAACGTTTTCATTAGCAGCATCTGATAGTTTATAAACAAAATTCCCATTTTCATCAAATTCAATAAACATATGAACAGTTTCATTAAAATTAATGCTGGAAACATCATTCCTTGAAATCGATGCATAATTAGTAACCTCTCTAGCAACTTTAAATAATCGTGCAAACTCATTATCTCCCTCAGTATTAAAATTAACTGCATACCATGAATTAGTTACATTATCTAAGTCCTCTACACCAATAACCAATCCAGCACTTATCCCATCAATAATTTTAACATCAGCCTCATAAATGAAGCTTTTATATCTCTCCCCTTGATTCAATAAAGCATGATGATCACCATCTTTTCTACTCAAAGTGATTTCACCATTTTCATTAGTGACCATACCATCGCTTTTAGAAACAAAATCATTTAAAATCTTTGGTTCACTTATAAAAGTTCCCTCAGGTACACTAATTTTTTCTTCACTCATATTATTAGCCTTAACAATAATCAAATTTGTAAATAACATTGATAAAACCAGTAATGAGCTTAATATTTTTTTTCCTACTTTCATTACAATCCCCTTTCTTAATGATTTATAAAAATGTTATAAATCAATCAATTATAGTTTATTAATTGTCAAATGTAATCAATTTATGTGACAATTGTAATATTATTTAAAAAATAAAATAAAAAAACAAGATAAAAAGAACAACTATCAAATTTTTAACTGTTCCTTTAAACCTATTTATGCATTTTTTTAGTTGTCCTCTAAATTATTTAGCTATCCAAAATAACACTAAATATAAAATTGGTATACCATAATATAACAGTATACCAATTCATTAATTTATTTCTTAATTAATAGTTTTTTGATATTAGATTCAATACATTATTTCTGATTTTTTTCCCATTTATAACTCATCAAAACCATTACCATACTTAATAATCCAAGCCCTGCAAATATTTCATTCATACTATCATCACCTGTTTTAATACTTGTTGTATCTTCAGGTTTTACAGTATTATCCACTGCCCGTAATCCGGCTACGGCTTTTGTTAAAACATCTTTTGCATTGTCTACTTCTGCTTGACTTGCTTCTGGATCATTTAATACTGCTTTTGCATCATTTAATGCTTCATTCATCACTTTCCATGATGCTGCTGTATATTCTGCTTCTTTTAATCTATTTGCTTTATTGATTAAATCATTTAATAAATCTTTATTTGGAATCAATCTTAAGTCTAAGTATGCTCTTATCAATGCTTCATATGCACTGTCTACTTCTTCCTGTGTTGCATCTGCGTTTGCTAATACAGCTTGGGCATTTGCCATTGGATCTGTTAATCC
>JAETPY010000003.1 GCA_021770925.1 Erysipelotrichaceae bacterium
GATGTCATGGCTAAAGATGAATTCGATCACCCTATCGATATCGAAATTCAAATGCGGTGCTATGAAACAACTGAAAAGAAACGATTTCAGTTCTATGGTGCCAGAATGCTGGTAAACCAGCTGGAACAGGGTAAAAAGTATTATGAACTAAACAAAGTGTATCAGTATATTTTAATAAATGAAAAGAATCCTCATCGTCATGATTTAGTAGAATGCTATATGTTTAGAAATGAACAAAGTGAAACAGAAACAGCGAATCTAAATGAAAGATACTATGTTTATATGAAGGAGATCAGAGAGATATTAAAGGATAAGAAAAAAGGGGAACTAAACGATCTGGAAAGACTCTGCTGCCTGTTTATAAAAAACAGTTATGATGATATAATAAAAGGCGAAGAAAACGATATCATAAGGCAGGTGGTAGAAATGTATAATGAATTTAAAAAAGACAAGAAGCTGTGGGATTTAGGAAATGAAAGAGAACTGGCCTTGATAAGAGAAGAATCATTAAAAATGGAGTATGAAGACCGAGTAGCAAAAGGGATTAAGGAAGGCATTGCTCAAGGAATCGAGGAAGGAATCCAGCAGGGAATTAAACAAGGTATAAAACAAGGTATTCAAGAAGGAATTAAACAAGGCGTGAAACAAGGTTTAGGACAAGGTTTAAAGAAGGCAAAAATAGATAATTGTATGAAATTAATAAAAAATAAGTATAACAAAGATTGTTTAAAATGGATTAAAGAGTTAACAGATAAACAGTTGGAAGGAATAATTGAATTGATTTTTAAGGAAGATGAATTCGAGGCTTTAAAACAAAAAATAGATACGATTAAATAATAAATAGGTACCTGTTATAAAGCAGGTATCTATTTGACATAAAATTAACAACCTGATTTTTAATAATATGATTAATATTTTATATCTTATAGTAAAATATTAATATTGGAGGGCACATTTATGAGAATGGTAGATCTAATTGAATTAAAGAAAAATAATCGAGCTTTAACCAAAGAACAGATTCATTTCATAATTGAGGGATATTGTAAAGAGAATATTCCTGATTATCAGATGAGTGCATTTTTAATGGCAATATGTTTTAATGGTTTAACAAAACAGGAGGCTACTATTTTGACTGATGAAATGATACATAGTGGTGAGATAGTTGATTTAAAAGGTATTGAAGGAGTTAAAGCAGATAAGCATTCAACGGGTGGTGTTGGTGATAAAACATCATTAGTTTTAGGACCAATGGTAGCGGCATGTGGTGTAAAAGTGGCAAAAATATCTGGTCGTGGTTTAGGACATACAGGTGGAACATTAGATAAATTAGAATCGATTCCAAAAATTAAAACTCAAATATGTAAAGAGGATTTTATTGAGCAGGTTAATGAAATTGGAATTGCAATAATTGGTCAAAGTACAAAACTTGTACCTGCCGATCAAAAATTGTATGCATTGCGTGATGTAACAGCAACTGTTGATTGTATTCCTTTGATAGCATCGTCAATCATGTCTAAAAAAATAGCTTCTGGCAGTGATACAATATTGTTAGATGTAAAATATGGTAAAGGTGCTTTTATGAAAACTAAAGAAGATGCTATAGTATTAGCACGTACTATGATTGAAATTGGGCAGCATTTAAATAAAGATACTCGTGCAGTTATTTCCGATATGAATCAGCCTCTAGGTAATGCAATTGGTAATACTTTAGAAGTAATTGAGGCTATTAATACTTTAAAAGGCAAGGGACCAGAAGACTTATTAAATTTGTGTTTACAAACTGGCAGTAATATATTAGTCCAGGCTAAAAGATGTAAAAATGAGACTGAAGCAATAAAATTATTAAAACGGGTTATTAAAGAAGGCAGGGCATTAATGAAATTAAGAGAAATGGTTAGTTATCAACATGGTGATGTAAGTTATATAGATGATCCTACACTATTTAAAAGTGCTAGAATCATTAGACCTGTTAAAGCAAAAACTAAGGGGTATATAAAAAGTATCGATGCTAAAATATTAGGGATTATTTCAATGAAGCTTGGTGGAGGAAGATTAACGAAAAATGATGTAATTGATCATGAGGTTGGAATTGTTTTAAATAAAAAAATTGGAGATAGGTGTGATGATGAGGATATTTTAGCTTATATTCATGCAAATAATGAAATTAATCAAGAAATTATTGAAGAGTTTTATCAAGCTTATCAAATAGTTGATTTTTTTGTAAAAAAACCGATACTAATTGATGAAATCCTTGTATAATATAGGTATAAGGAGGTTGAAAATGAGTGAAAATTTATTTTTTGATATTGGCAGTACATTAATAAGAATATGCGAGTGTATTAGCAAGAAAAAAGCAGCTGTAATCCTGCAGATGCATAAAAATGAATATAAAGCATTTTTATGCATTGAAAGTGTGCCGATATCGATTATGAAAATAATTAAAAATATTGGATTTAATGGAATGATTTCATTAGCTGGTGGTTTTATAAAAGAAAATTTAGAGTTAACACATTTTTTGAAAAAAAGAAAGAATAAGGGAGTAAGGATACCAGCTAATAAAGTTGATATTTTAAATAATAAAGTGAACTTTATTTTTGAAGATAGATTAGCATTTTATAATCGGGTTAAATATTTAAGTAGAAATTTTAATATAGTTATTTTTTCAAAAGAAACAGACGATTTTATTAATGATGAGATTGTATTAAAGAACTGCACTAAAGATGCTATTGATTTTAGTGATAGTATGAATGATTATCAGATGATTGAAGCAGCTGAATTTGACATTGTTTCATATTTGGCACCTGAAAAATTAAAGGCAATTACAAACGATACATTTGTGGAATCTGGTAATAAAGGTATATACAAATGTATGAAACAACTTAAGTTAATTTAATGGGTGATATATATTGCCAGTAGGACTAGTCTTAAAACAGATTAGAAAGTCAAAAAATATTTCACAAAAAAAGATTGCTGAAATATTAAATTTGAGCGTAAGCTCAGTCTATCGTTTTGAAAATGGTGGACAAATTAGTTATGATAATTATCTTAAGTATTGTAAATGTTTGGGAATCTTTCCATATATTCCCTTAATTATTTGCAGTAATGATAAAGTGTTGCTTTTATATGATAAAATTAATCAGGCAATATTGGATAAAGATATGTTTGAAGTGATTTTATTGATACTTATTCAGGAGCTGAATCAAGGAATAACAGAACAAATTGAAAAGATATTCCTAAAGTTAGATAAGAAAATTAGTGACGATTTTATTAAGATGATTTAATGAGAGATATTTGTGAGAGTTTATTTTAGATGAAAGTAAAATATTTTAATCTAGAAATAATTTAATGATTATTTCTTTTTTTATTAAAATAAAATGTCTGAAACGATGTTGCATTTCAGACGACTTAATTAAAATAAAGTTTTAAAGGTTTTAATCAGTTTAGAAAAATAAGTAGCTTTGTTGGCATCATTATCACTGTATACACTATAATTTGCAGCTTCTTTACCATCAATCATGACAGTTAAAGTGCCCACAATATCGCCTTTTTTTACAGGTAATATATTATCGTTATAAGTTATTTTAGTTGTATATTTGTTATCACTGTTTTTAGCCTTAGTAAAAGCTATATCCTGTTTACATTTTACATCAATTGTTATATTATCCATTTTATCAACTACATGTTTTTCAATAACATCATCTTTTTTAAAAATAATTTCCTGTTTAAAATTATTAAAACCATAATCTAATAAATTACACATTTCCTCATTTCTTGTTTTAGGTGCACTTTCTTTCATTAAAACTCCAATAATTCTTTGATTATCACGTTTAGAAGTAGTAACAAGACAATATCCAGCTTCTTTAGTATAACCAGTTTTTAAACCATCAACTCCATCATATAATTTTAAAAGTTTATTTGTGTTAACAAGCCAAAAACTCTGCTTAGTATTTTCACGAATATAGCTGTCATAAAGTGAAGTAACGCTTAATAAATCATTTCCGCCAATTTCAATTAAATAAGCTGCCATTAAAGCTAAATCATGAGCACATGTATAGTGATCATTATCATGTAAGCCAGTAGCATTTTTAAAGTGTGTATTTTTTAAATTTAGTTCTTTAGCTTTATCGTTCATCATTTCGACAAACTTATCAATGCTTCCGGCAATATGTTCTGCCACTGCAACACTGGCATCATTAGCACTAGCAATAGCAATTGATTTAAACATATCTTTTAAAGACATACTTTCGCCCTGTTCAAGATATACTTGAGATCCGCCCATACTAGCTGCATATTTTGATGTAGTTATTTCATCTTCAAAAGATATTTTTTTATCTCTAATAGCTTCAAACATCAGGATCATAGTCATTATTTTTGTGGTTGAAGCAGGGTATAGCTTTTCGTTAGAGTTTTTATCGTATAATACTTGTTTGGAATTAGCTTCAATTAAAATCGCTGCTCTAGCATTAGGAGTAACATCATTATCTAAAGCATTTACATTAGTTATAGGTAATAAACATATAATTAGTAAGGTTATAAATATTTTTCTTATCAATTTGATCGCCTCAATAAATAATATGTCCAAGATTGATAAAAATACATCAAAAAATCAGAAAAATATAGACTCATGTTTAAAAGTAACTGCAAAAAAATATAATATAAATAGAAATTATTTTGAAATAGGATTATAAATATAATTATAGAAAGAATTGTTAAAACCTAAGGTTTTAAACTAATTTGGCTAAATCGTTTCTATTTTTGTTGCCATTATTCTAGTTTTGTCGAAAGCATTTATTCATTTTTTTAAAAGTTGTATGATAGCTTGGAGGAGATGAGATAATGGAAAATAAGATAGAATATAAGATTTTAGATGATAAGATTATTGTCTGTTTTTATGGTGAATTAAGCTGCAGTAATGTAATCAAATACCGCAGTTTATTAAATAGTATTTTAGATAAAGGTAATGGATCTGTATACTTTGATTTTTTACATACAAGTTTTATTGATAGCTCAGGAATTGGATTAGTGTTAGGACGTTATAATCAATTGATTAATGATAATCGAAAACTGATTTTAGCAAATCTATCAAAAACTTCTTATAAAGTATTTGAATTATCAGGTATGTTTGATTTGATGGAATATGTAGAGGGGGTAAAAGAATAATGAATCAGATGGAACTTAGCTTTAATGCCAAAATTGAAAATGAACCCTTTGCAAGGACGAGTGTAGCAGCTTTTATCGCATCTTTAAATCCTACTATTGATGAATTGGTAGAAATAAAAACAATTATTTCTGAAGGGGTGAGTAATGCCATAATTCATGGATATCAAAATAATGCGGATTGTAAAGTGGTTATTAAGGTATCGATTGAAGAAAATCGTGAAATTAAAATTGTAATTCAAGATTATGGTAAAGGAATAGAAGATATTGAAGAAGCAAAAATACCTATGTATACTTCATTAAAAGAATTAGAACATGCGGGGATGGGATTAACAATTATCGAAGCTCTTTGTGATAATTTAGAAATTCATTCAACTTTAAATTTAGGAACAAAACTAACTATTAAAAAACAATTGAAAGATTCTAACATTGGCTAAAATAAATACAATTGAACTAATTGAAAAGGCAAGATGCGGGGATGATCATGCTAAAGAATTAGTTGTAAGTCAAAATCTAGGTTTAGTCTGGTCAATTGTACATCGTTTTAAAAATAACTACTATGATAAAGAAGATTTATTTCAAATTGGCTGTATTGGTTTGATGAAGGCAGTCAATAATTTTGATACGAATTATGGAGTTCAATTTTCAACCTATGCAGTACCAATTATTATGGGTGAGATCAAACGCTATTTTAGAGATGATGGAACGATTAAAGTAAGTCGTTCATTAAAAGAATTGAATTTAAAAATTAATAAAGCTCGAGAATTATTAATCAATCAAAGTGGGCAAGAACCTACTGTTGAAGCAATAGCAAAATATTTAAATGTTGATGTTCAAGAAATCGTTGAAGCAATTGATTCCTCATATTATCCAACATCATTGAGTGAGCCGATTTATGAAAAGGATGGTTCGTCTATTTCAATGGAAGAGAGGATAGAAGATAAACACAATAAAATGTGGTTTGAAAAGATTGCTTTAAAGATGGAAATAGACAAATTAGATGAAAAAGAAAAATTGATTTTATATATGCGTTATCAATTAGATTTCAATCAAGAAAAGGTTGCTAAAAGATTAAATATTTCTCAAGTACAGGTATCACGTTTAGAAAAGAAAATTATCGCAAAATTACGTAATCACTTGAACGAATAATAAAACATGTTATAATGTCATCAGGTGATAAAATGGATGAAGAAGTAGAAGTCAAAGATGAAGAAGTAGTTGTAAGAAAAGTAATAAGAAAAAGAAAACGAGCATGGGTAGAATATTTTCAAGTAATTGTAGTCACTTTGGTGATTACGTATGGAATATTGCATTTTGTCCAAATTTCAAGAGTTTATGGGACCTCGATGATACCCACTTATCATGAAGGGAATATAGTGTTAGTGGATAAAGTTTTTTATAAGCAGGGTGAGCCCAAAAGAAATGATATTGTTGTAGTTGATTATAAAGATGCAAATTTAAAAGAGACATTTATAATCAAAAGAGTCGTTGGTATCGGTGGTGATCATATCGAAATCAAAGATAATGAACTTTATTTAAATGGTAAATTATTGGAAGAAGACTATATCAATGAAGTAATGACTAGTACTGAAGATATGACTGTTGATGTTCCTGAAGGTAAAGTATTTGTGATGGGAGATAATCGTAATAACAGTCTCGATTCTCGGAAATTAGGTTATTTTGATTTTGATGATGATGTAATAGGTAAAGTATTTTTTACAGTTCCTTTCTTTTAAAGATGATGTAGCAGGCAGGATTGTCTGCTTTTATCATATTCGCAGGTAGTTTTTCTAAGAAAAATATGTTAATCTAGAAGTAAGGATGTGATATATATGATTGGTTCTACAAAATATACAACTGTATCAGAAGTTGAAAAAACATTTTCTTCTCGTAAATATATATTTTATTTTGTAATTATTATATTATCTTTCTTTATCTTTAATATCTTATATACTGCTAAAAATGATGCAAATATCAGAAAAAAAGTTGAAACAAAAAAAGAAATAGAAAAATTATTTGAAGATTTAAAAGATAATGAATTATTTGAACAACTTGAAATTATAAATAAAAATAATGATTTAGAAGGTTTGCTTGAAGAGGAACATCAGTATATTGCTAAAGCAAAAGTTCGTATGAATATAAATAAATATATTTATAATAGAGAAGCTATAGTTATTGAAGTATTTAATAATCAAAAAGATATGGAATTACGAAAGAATTATTTGATGGCTCGAAATGAATATTTAGAGGAACTTTATGGTAATGATTATGGTTATTTGCCAAATATACTTGAATTACCTACCATATGTAATATTTATTCTAGAGGAAAGGCTTTAATGTTAATAGATCCAAGTATGGGGGGAAGTAAAATTTGGGATTATCAAAACCTCTTTTATCAATTAGCTGATAAAATTGATAATAAAGAAATTTTTATTCCTAGTAGTAATACAATTGACAAAATTAAAGCTGATAATGATCAAAGGCTATTAGCATGGAAAAGGAAAAATGTAAATGTTGAAGAAATATTAACTTCATTGGAAGAATTGAAAAATAAAATGAGTAAACGAGTAGAAATAGCGTATGCATCGAATAACAATGTTTTTATTACAAATGTTTTAGATGAATTAAAATATTATAATGTTAGAAAATACCAAAAGGAATATACTTTATGGAACGATCAACTTACAAAAGCTAAACAAAGTCTAGATGAAGGTATATTATTACCAGATATGATAGAAAAGCACGACCGCTATAAACAAACAATATATAAAGATGGTGAGTATGTTGTAGGTGTAGATATTATACCTGGAGAATATGTTTTAATTAAAAATAAAGATGCTGAAAAAGCAGAAGTAGTAATTGGATATAATGAGCATAATCCTTATATTTTTGAAGGGGCAATTAAAATTGAAGGCAATACAATTATAAAGATTGGTATAAATTCTAACGGAGATCCCTTTTATAAAAATGTTTCATTAACTGGTGCTACAATGTATCATATTGATAACTCACCACAGTTGGAATTAAAGTCTCCAGGTACTTTTAAAGTTGGAAAGCATATTGAACCTGGAGAATATGAGATGATTGCAAGTACTTATACAAAATCCTATCTTATATCTAATTTTATAGGGGTATTAGATTATCACATATTAACAGATCCGTTTATTGTTTCAGTAGAAACAGTAACAAAGACCTTAAAAGAGGGAGAATACTTGGTATTACTAGATGAAAGGGTTCAGATTAAAAAGAAATAGGGTGAAAAAATGATTGAAAAGAATATTGTTGCTAAAATTCATGAAGATGATCCTAATTTTAGTAAAACTGAATTTAAGCGGTGGTGTAATCAAGTGTTAGAAAAACTTCAAGAGGCGTGGTCTAAAAAAGATTTAGAAACACTGAAATATTATGAAACTAAAACACTTTATGAACTTCATGAAAAGCAGTTAAATGTTATGAAAGAACGTAAAATTGTTAATGTTGCTAAAGAAATGGAATTTATAGAAACAAAAATTATTGATTTTGAACGATTAAGTGATTGTGAAGTAATTACTGTGGAGATGTTAGTGAATTTAATTGATTATTATCAAGAAGAAGGCAATGGAATTATTTTATCAGGGAAGGTTGATCAAAAGGTCGGTGCTAATTATAGGCTAAAAATCTCACGAGATAAATATTTTTTGACAGAGTGGCTAGTAAATAATAATTCTGTATGTTCTTTTTGTGGAGCACCAGTCAATGATATTACGCAAATAACATGTGAATATTGTGATAATGTTTTGAAAACAATGGACAATTGTTATAAAGTTTTTTCACTACAGATATAGTTTGATTAAGTAAGGAATTAAAGTGGTAATTTTATCTGTGCTTAGTACGGGTATTTTAAGACTTGGATTATTTTTTATAAATATATATAATTTAAAGACAGCTGTTATTTAAGGAATAATTATATTTGGATCTTGTTATATATGAAGGTAGAATTCTTTCTACCTTTTTAAAATGCTAATTATAAATAAAGTTTTTTTAATATGGTAATGAATAATTTGTAATTCTTTACATATAATTTATAAGGTCTTAACGACTTTTTTTAGTTTATCAATAAATTTAATTTTTTTTACAATAAGTATTGTATACAATATAGCTTTTGTGTTAAAATGACAAAAATCAATAAGTGGGGGAAATGCTTATTGAATAAAGAAAGGGTGGTTACATGGGTTACAAATTTAAAATTACACGTGGAAATGCAATCTTGAATTTTTCTGAAGAGTATTGTCAATCTCGCTGTCAATTAATTGAAAGTGAATCATTTGCAAGAGTTTTAAAAGGCTTTATACATGTATGTAAAAGAAAAGAAAATACTACTTATACGTATTTAAGAGAAGTAAAAGCAGAAAGTATTGATATTGTTGCTGATTTAAGAACAATTTTTAAATTATTATTAGTTATGTCAGTAGAAGAAGTACTGCAGTCTTATCCACAATTCACAGGTTATTTTAGAAATCGTGATGAATTTGTTAAGGTTATTGAAGAAGTATATCTTTTTTGGAGAAAATTACAGCGTTATAGTATTGTTTATAATGAAAGTACAAGCCGTGGTTATCAAAATGTTCAATTTGCTGACGCTCAAGCTAAGTTTGAAGAATTAGTTCTTCAAGTATATCGTACAATTGAAGAAACAGCTTTGGGATATCGTCATCAAGTATATCGTCAAATTACAGCAGGGGTCAATGCTGGTTTAAGAGTAACTAATATGCGTTCGTTTTTGCCATATGAATATCGTAATTTAGATGATATTCCATTTATTGAAACAGTTATTATACATCCACCATTTATTACCTATTCAAAACGTAATAAACGTGATGGAGTTTTCCCAGAGATGAAACATAATCCAATTGAGGATTTAAAATTCGATCCAGAACAATGGTTCTGTTATCCAGCTAAGGTTGGTGATTTATTAGCATTTGTATATTTTAATGTTGCTTTCATGGCTCAAGGAGTTGCTTTATGTAATTTGTTTGAACTAGCAAGTGAAGAAGAATATCGTAATCGTAAACCAGATATTATTTATGTATATGGATATGAAGATGGTAAAATGAATCAAAGTTTTTATCAAGATGATGAAAATGATATGATGGTAGCATTATTATCAGCTAGTGATGAATTTGATTATTTTGGATATATGAAAAAAATGATGTTAACTTTACACAATGTACGTAAAATTAACCAGCATCAGTTGCCAATTCATGGGGCAATGGTTAAGATGACCTTACATAGCGGCGAGGTTAAAAATATTGTTGTCATGGGAGATAGTGGGGCTGGTAAGTCTGAAACAATTGAACAAATAAAGGTTTTCGGTGCTGCTTATATTCGAGATTTAGTTACTGTCTATGATGATATGGGGGTATTGTCATTGGATGAAAGCGGTAAAGTAAAAAGCTCAGGTACAGAAATTGGAGCCTTTGTAAGACTTGACGATTTAGATGCTGGGTATAGTTTTAAAGAATTAGACCGTTCAGTCTTTATGAATCCCGATAAAGTTAATGCACGAATCGTAATTCCGATTACTGATTATAAAGATGTAGTTGCTAAACATGATGTAGATTTCTTTTTATATGCTAATAACTATGAAGAAGGTGGAGAATCATTAAGCTTCTTTGATAATGTTGATGATGCTTTAACAGTATTTAGAGCAGGCAATCGAATGGCAAAAGGAACAACTACTGAATATGGATTAGTTGGAAGTTATTTTGCTAATCCATTTGGCCCTGTACAACGTCAAGAACAAACAGAACCTATCTTAGTGGATTATTTTAATCATATGTTTGATCAAGGAGTTAAAGTGGGTCAATTAAGAACACGTTTAGGTATTAAAGGAAATGAACATAAAGGACCTCAAGAAGCAGCTATTGCAATTCTTAAATATATTACTGGTGAAACTGAATTAAAACAATTAGAAGATGAATAGAACTCGAATGAGTTCTATTTTTTTTATCTATGAATATGTTTTGGTGAGGAGATAAAAGTGTCAAAATATAAGTTTATATTAATTATTTTAATTTTAATCATTTCCTTAATAACTTTATCCATTCATCAAACTAATCAGATTATTTTATATAATTATCATCCAACAATAGAAATATCAAACAAATTTGACCCTCAAGCAAATATAAAAAAAGTAATTGGTGGTTCAATCAACGATGTCAATGTTGATACTAGTAAAATCAATTTTAGTAAAACTGGTAAATATCCTATCACGTATTCATATAATAATATCAAGACAACAATCACAATTGAATTAAAAGATACTATTAAACCAGATTTAGAAGTTCAAGAATTAACAGTTGATTTAGGAATGAAGGTAGAAGCTTGTGACTTAATTAAAACTAGTTACGATTCAAATAGAACCATAGTTGAATTTAAGAAAGATTATCAATTTGATCAGATTGGTGATTATGAAGTTGAAGTAATTATTTGTCGAGGTAATAATTGTATTTCTAAAAAATCAGTCGTTCATGTACTAGCTAAAGATACAACACCTCCTGAAATTTTAGGAATTCGTAATTTGACAGTTTTAAAAGATAGTGATATTGATTTATTATCTAGTGTCAGTGTTAAGGATAATCAGGATGATAGTCCAATTTTAACGATTGATAGTTCAGATCTTGATATCTCTAAAGTAGGCGATTATCAGATAACATATCATGCAAAAGATCGATCATTAAATATTACTAAAGAGACCTGCATTGTTAGCGTCGTTGAAAATAAAAAAATTGGAACTTTTGATCAAAGTGATCAAAAAGTTGTTTACTTAACTTTTGATGATGGTCCATCAAAAAATACTCAAAAAGTTTTAGATATTCTTGATGTTTATGATGTTAAAGCAACTTTTTTTGTTACTGGAACAAATGAAGACTGTTATTATTTAATTAAAAAAGCATATGATGCTGGTCATACGATTGGATTACACACATTTATCCATGAATATGATCAGATCTATAATTCATCATCAGCATATTTTGCTGATTTAAAAAAAATTGAGGATCTTGTGTATAGTCAAATTGGTTCGATTCCTAAATATATTCGGTTTCCTGGAGGAAGCAGTAATAATGTTTCTAAAAAATACTGTCATAGGATTATGACTAAATTAACTAAAGAAGTAATTAATCGTGGTTATCAGTACTATGATTGGAATGAGGATAGTGAAGATGGTTCAGGTCAATTATCTGTAAAACAGTTAATTAAAAACGCTACAGCGTCTAATGATAATAATATTATTTTATTATTTCATGATGCTAATGGTAAAGAGAATTCTCTAAAAGCACTTGGTCCAGTAATTCAATATTATCAAAAAAAAGGATATGTTTTTAAAGGAATTGATGACAGTTCGTATGTTGTTCATCACAGTGTAAATAATTAGAATTCTAGTAAGAATTCTTTTTATTTTTATACATATAATGTTACTGGTGATTAGATGAAAGATAAATTAGTTAAATATGCATATTATTTGCTGCTTTTAATTATTGCTGTTATCGGTACATATGTGTTGATTAACTGGTTAATTCCGCTTTTTTTTAGCTGTTTGATTGTTTTGATTTTGCAACCTTTGCTGGCTAAAGAAATTGAGGTATTAAAAATTAGAAATGTTTTTTTAACTAAAGGAATAATTATATTTAATTACTTATTATTTATTGTCATGATTATTGTAATAATCGTTTTTAGTGTTATTCAAATATACACAGTTTTAGAATTATTACCAGATTATTTATTTCGTTTATATAATTTATTTAGTCAAAATGACTATATTATTGATGCTACTAAATATCTTGATATTATTTATAGCGGTTCAATGAGTATTATTGAAAGTGTTTCAAGTGAATTTATTACTGGTTTAATTGCAGTCATTATGAAAATACCTAGTATTTTGTTTGATTTGATTTTTATGGTTATTACTTCATTGTTTATTTTGCTGGATTATCAAAGAATCGATAAATTAGTGATTCAAAAGTATCCAATGGTTTCTTTAGTTATTGATACGATCAAAGGTGTTTTAAGTAATCTGTTTAAAGCATATTTTATTATCATGATTATTACTTTTATTGAATTATGGGTAGGGTTTATAATTATGAGATTAAACAATCATATGATGTTAGCATGTATTATTGCTATTTTTGATTTTATGCCGGTTTTAGGAATAGATATGATTATGATTCCATGGATCGTTATTAGTGCTTTAACAAATAAAATGTCGATGGCATTGGGGTTGTTAATTATATATATGATAATTGTTATTACTAAAAATATTTTAGAGCCTAAATTAGTTGCGAAAAATTTAGGAGTTAGTCCATTAGTGTCATTGGTTGGAATGTATTTAGGAATGAAAATTTTGGGAATAACAGGATTAATAATCGTTCCGACAATATTAATGATTATTATCCAGATTATTAAAGTAAAATATAAATTGAAGGAGTGAAAATATGCATCAAAGAAAACAAGAAATACAACTGCATTTAAAAGATAAAGGAATGTTTGAGGGGTGGTATTTTAGGGTTAGTGATCGTAAGGTTTCTTTAGCAGTTATTGTGGGAATTAGTGAAACCATGGCTTTTATTCAAACGATTGACACGTATACTAATATTAGTCAAATGATTGAATTTGACTTGAATGAATTCGAATATGGGGATAATCCATTTTTTATAAGAATAAAAAATAATTATTTTTCTAAAGAAAAAATGATTTTAAATCTTGATCAGGGTACAATTATAATAAGAGGAATATTAGAAAATGATGCTTTTACACCATTAAAATCATCATTATATGCGCCAACTATTATGGGTCCTTTCTATTACTTATCGAAGATGGAATGTAATCATGGCATCATTAGTTTATCACATCAAATTAAAGGGCGTTTAATCATCAATCAACAAAAAATAAATATAAATGGAATTGGTTATATGGAAAAGGATTGGGGATATTCATTTCCTAAAGATTATTTATGGTTACAATCAAATGATTGTAACCAGTGCCAAGCATCACTGTTTTTAGCAGCGGCTAATATTCCAATTAAAATTACTAGTTTTACGGGAATTATTATGATTTTAAGGATAGAGGATAAACAGTACCGAATTGCTAGTTATTATGGAGCATATTTAAAAAGATGGCTGATAAAAAAGGGCCAATATTATTTAATCATTAAACAGTATCCTTACAGTTTTTATATTAAAATTATTCCTGGTGATAGTTATTTGTTAAAAGCACCACAGCTTGGAATGATGAGCAGCGATGTAAAAGAGAGTTTAAATTCTAAGGTTACTGTGTTAATATATAAATATTATAAACGAATCGATAAGTTAGATTTTATTGCTTGTGGAACAGAGCTATTTGGAGGATTTAATGATATTAAAGAGTGAGCGGTTAATTCTTAAAAGACCAGAAATAAAAGATGTTGACGAAATTTTAAAAATTCATAACAGTGAATATGTACAGCGTTATAATGCGATGAAACTTCATAGTCGGGAAGACATGCTTAAAGAGATAATTAATACTTGCAAAAGTGCTTATTATTTACAGCTGCCTGATTCTAAACAGATAATTGGAGCGGTTTTTATGAGAAAGGATCAATTACGATACCAGGTAAATGCTATTTGTCTTTCATATTATTTAGATGAAAATTATCAGGGTCAGGGATATATGTATGAGGCTTTAAAACTTGTAATTAAAGAATTATTTGATCAGGGAATTGAAGTTGTTAGTGCTAGAACTTTTGCTAGTAATACAGCTTCAAAAGAACTATTAATAAAGTTAGGATTTATTTTGGAAGGACATTTAAGAAGAGCTGTTAAAGGATATCAGGGAATTATCTATGATGATTTACTTTTTTCTTTGCTCAAGGATGATAATGGTTGATTTGACAGTGATAGAATTAATTGATATAATGCTCACATTGCGTTGATTATTCAGCGCTTTTATTATGAGGAGGTAAAAAGAATGCTAAAATTATGGATCGTTGGTTCAAATGGTCAGGTTGGAACTGCTTTAAATGAATTAATTGAACCCTTGGATATAGAAGTATTTAATACTGATAAAGAAGAAATAGATATTGTCAATACTAATGATGTCATCCGCTTTGGAGAGATAAATCGACCTGATGTAATCATTAATTGTGCTGCAATTACAAATCTTGATGAGTGTGCTAGTGATAAAGATCAGGCTTTTAGAGTAAATGCTTTAGGACCCCGTAATTTGTGTATTGTTGCACGAAAAATTGGGGCTAAAGTAGTTCAGCTATCTACTGATGATGTTTTTGATGGGACAAATGATCGACCATATAATGAATTTGATCGTACCAATCCCAAAACTATATATGGTTGTTCTAAAAAAGCGGGTGAAGATTATGTAAAAGAATTTACACATAAGCATTTTATTATTCGAAGTAACTGGGTATATGGTAAAAATGGAAAGAATTTCGTTAATGATTTTTTAAATTGTGATAAGGCAGTCTTAGATGTTGCTGGTGATCAGCTAGGTTCACCTACTAGTGCTAAAGATTTAGCTCGTGCTATTTTATATTTAATTAACACAAATGAATATGGTACTTACCACATTACCTGTAAGGGTGTTTGCAGCCGCTATGAATTTGCTCAGTTTCTTAAAGAAAGAGTTAATAAGAAAATTGAGTTAAAAAAAGTAAAAGCTAAAAATATTAATGATATGGTTAGGCCTGCATATGCAGTTTTAGACAATTTTATTTTACGGTTAGTAAATGAATTTGAAATGTCGGATTGGAAAATATCATTAGATGAATATTTAAAAGATATAAAGGAGGAGTAGGATGGCGTTGGATAAAAGAAAGAAAAAATTAGGTTTAACAACAAAGATCTTTATTGCTTTATTATTAGGGGCAATTTTAGGAATTGCTTTATATAATTTGCCGGCCAACTCTGTTCGTGATGAAATTGTAATTGATGGGATTTTGTATGTAGTTGGCCAGGGATTTATAAAACTAATGAAAATGCTAGTTGTACCACTAGTGTTTTGTTCATTGGTTTGTGGCAGTATGGCGATTGGAGATACAAAAAAATTAGGATCAGTAGGGGTTAGAACAATTATTTTCTATCTTCTAACTACAGCACTGGCAATAACTGCAGCTTTATTGGTAGCAAATTTGATTAATCCCGGAACAGGATTGGATATGTCGACACTCCAGGCAAATGTAACAAGTGTTGATAGTGTGGAATCAGCATCATTAGTTGAAACGATTTTAAATATTATTCCTGATAATCCTATTAACTCATTAGCTAGCGGAAATATGCTGCAAATTATCGTATTTGCTTTGCTGGTGGGAGTAATCTTAGCTAAATTAGGTGAAAAGACAGAAGTTGTAGGTAATTTCTTTAGTCAATTTAATGATATTATGATGGAAATGACAATGATGGTTATGGCTGTTGCGCCAATTGGAGTGTTTTGCTTGATTGCTAGAACTTTTGCAGGGATTGGTTTTAATGCTTTTTTACCATTAGGAAAATATATGATTGGTGTTTTACTGGCACTAGCAGTGCAATGTATTTTTGTTTATTTAGGTTTATTAAAGCTGTTTACAGGAATAAATCCAATAAAATTTATCAAAAACTTTTTTCCTGTTATGGCGTTTGCCTTTTCAACAGCGACTTCAAATGCAACAATCCCTTTATCAATCGATACTCTAGCTAAAAAGATGGGGGTTTCAAAACGAATTTCTTCTTTTACGATTCCTTTAGGAGCAACAATTAATATGGATGGAACAGCCATTATGCAGGGGGTAGCAGTGGTTTTTGCTGCTCAGGCTTTTGGTATTAATCTAGATCTCACTGATTATATTACTGTAATTGGAACAGCAACTTTAGCTTCGATTGGTACAGCGGGAATTCCAAGTGTTGGATTAGTGACTTTAACAATGGTTTTCAATTCAGTGGGACTTCCAGTTGAAGCAATTGGAATGATTATGGGAATTGATCGAATCTTAGATATGACGAGAACAGCAGTAAATATTACTGGTGATGCAGTTTGTACAACGATAGTTGCACACCAAAATAAGGCAATAGATAAAAATATTTTTATTAATAGTAAATCTTAATATTAAATGGCTTTTACATATATTTTTTGTTACATCTTGTAAATTTACAAGATGTTTTTTGTTAAATTTATTAAACATTATTTTTAAACGTTATCAAATTTTAGATCTTGATTTTTTTGATAAATATGTTACTATGGCCCAAGGTTATCAAAGGGAAGTTGGGAATGTTAAAGTTTTGGCCATGAAAAAATGGTTTAATATGAACTGTTATTAGTTTCTGAGATTAAAGATGATATTCAAAGGGAATTAAATCGAGCTAAAATATTTGATGAATTTCAAAAAAATAAAGACTTAAGTATAGATATCATATCAGTAATTATTGGATTTTATCCATTAATTAGTTTATTACGTTTTTCAGGAATTATTAGTGAGGAATTAAATGTAGAAAATATTATTGCGATTTCCTTTAATGTTGATAAAGTGATTAGTGCTGGTTATTATTGTTTATGAAGATACAATTCGTAGTAATTTAGGCCAAAAATTTATTGAAGCTTTAAAATACGCTAGGATTAATTTAGATGGGTCAATATCGTTCAAGTAAATTTTTCTTATTTATGTTATATTAATTATGGTGATGATGATGAAAGAAAAGAGAATTATTGTTTATGATGAGCAGTTAAAGATCGAGGCTTATCAGTTTAAAGGAATAATACAAAAATTTCCTAACCATTTTCATGATTATTATGTAATTGGTTTTATCGAAAAAGGGAACCGGATTTTATCTTGTAAAAACAATGAGTATGTTTTAAAAACAGGAGATATATTATTATTAAATCCTTTAGATAATCATACTTGTTATAGCGAAGATGGAGAGACTTTAGATTATCGCTGTTTAAATATCAGTAAAGCAGTAATGAAAAAAATAGTTGAAGAAATATTTACAATCGATTATTTACCCGAATTTAATGATCCTGTTATCTTTTCAAGCGATTTAGTAGAAGCTTTAAAATTATTACATGAAATGATTATGAAAAAAGAAACGGAATTTTTTAAAGAAGAACTGTTCTATCTTTTATTAGAACAGCTGATTAAAGAATATGCTATTTTAGCATCAAATAAAAAATTAGAATTTAAAGAACCAATAAAAAAAGTAAAACAATTTTTAGATGATAACTATGAAAAACAAATATCATTAAATGAATTGAGTGAACTTTCAGGAATGAACAAATATACACTAATTCGTAATTTTACTCATGAAATGCAAACAACTCCTTATCAATACCTAGAAACAATTAGAATTAATCATGCTAAAGAGCTATTAGAAACAGGTATTAATTTAACTGAAGCAGCAATGCTTTCGGGATTTAGTGATCAAAGTCTTTTTACACGATTTTTTAAAAAGTTAATTGGTTTAACTCCAAAACAATATCAAAACATTTTTAGTGGTGGTAATCATGAATAAAAATTTAAAAGGACATTTATCGGCTTTGATAACTATTTTTATTTGGGGAACAACTTTTATTTCGACAAAGATATTATTAGTAGATTTTAAACCAATAGAAATTCTTTTTTTCAGGTTTCTGATAGGATTATTAATGCTTATTATCATATATCCTAAAAAGATACCAAGGACAACTAAAAAGCAGGAAATTACTTTTGCTTTAGCTGGTTTAACAGGAATTACATTATATTATTTGTTAGAAAATATTGCTTTAACTTATTCTTTAGCGTCTAATGTTGGGGTAATTATTTCCATAGCACCTTTTTTTACTGCTGTTTTATCATGTTATATTTTAAAAGAGGAAAAGCTGAGTCGTAATTTTTTTCTTGGTTTCATTGCAGCTATAATAGGAATTTCATTAATTAGTTTTAATACCAGTACTAATTTTAAACTAAATCCGTTAGGTGATTTTTTAGCTTTATTAGCAGCAATAATTTGGTCAGTTTATTCTATTTTGATTAAAAAAATAAGTGAATATGGTTTTAATACGATTCAAGTAACCAGGCGAATATTTATGTATGGAATTGTTTTTATGTTATTTACATTGATTCCATTTGATTTTACATTGGATTTGAAAAGATTTTCTAATCCTGTTTATTTAGGAAATTTTATCTTTCTAGGAATTGGGGCTTCAGCAATATGTTTTATAACTTGGAACTGGGCAGTTAAAATTCTTGGGGTTATAAAAACTAGTATTTATATTTATATCGTACCTGTAGTTACAGTAGTAACATCGGTTGTTGTTTTGAATGAACATATTACAATGATAGCTTTTGTTGGAACAATATTGACTTTAATTGGATTATTTTTATCACAAAGTAAAGAGGATAAAAAATGCATAATGATTGTTGATGGAACCTTGTCACTTGGCTTAATTGTAAATACAATAGCAGTTTTAGCTGCAACATTGGCTAAACTAGATAGAACAATCATAGGTGGAGATGTATATGATTTAGAAAATAATGAGTATCATGGTATTGTAACATTCCAATTTTAAAAGGGAAAGAAGAGCTGATTAGAAAAAGCAAATAATTATAATAATGAAATATCAGCTATTGATTTTAGTGATTTAGCTCAAAGTTGTTATAGTTATCCTGAATATATTTCCAAGACGAAAGTAACAAGTGAAGCAAAGTTAAATTATTCAGATATTGTTTACACGGCAATAAATAATAAGTTAACAAGTAATTTACTTTTGCTAAAATAGAAAAAAAGTTATCTTTATTTTTAGATGAGTTATCCTATATATAGGAGGATTAAAATGGAGAAGATTGAATTAGATGTACATACACATACTTTAGCTAGTGGTCATGCTTATTCAACTATTAGCGAAATGGTAAATGAAGCTAAAAATAAACGGTTAAAATTACTTGGGATTGTTGAACATGATCAAGGCATTCCAGGTACATGTAATCCGATATATTTTAAAAATCTTGGAGTTGTACCAAGAGAAATCAATGGAATAAAATTATTATTAGGTATTGAAATTAATATTCTTGATTATGATGGTAAATTAAGTATTGATGATGATTTATATAAGTATGTTGATTATTGTATGGCGGGAATTCATTTACAATGTTATCATGCGGGAACAATTGAGCAAAATACAAAAGCAATAATTGAAACGATTAAAAATCCTTATATTAGTGTAATTGTTCATCCTGATGATGGAAATTGTCCTCTTGATTATCAGAAAATTGTTTTGGCGGCTAAAAAATATCATACTTTATTAGAGGTTAATAATAATGCATTACGCAGTTCATCAAGACTAAATTCGCGTAATAATGTAATTGAGATGCTTAAGTTATGTAAAGAATATCAAGTTAAGATTATTTTAGGTAGTGATGCTCATATTCATTTTGATATTATTAATTATGATCAAATTGAAAGTATTTTACAGGAAATTGCTTTTCCTAAAGAATTAATTGTTAATTATGATATAAATAGTTTTTTAGAATATATTAAAGATAGTAAAAACAAGTGAGATTTAAATTCTCACTTGTTTAATTTATTAAATTTATATTAAACTGTTTAATTCACATCAATCAATTCTTTTATTTATAAGACCCAGCCTTAGTGGGCCACCAATATAATTGGGGGTCTACGTTTCATATTTAGTCGATAATTCTTTTTTTCATTGATTTTAAGAATTAATGGAGTAATCTTAATATGAATTAAATTAATAAAATTCTTTTTTGGATAAATAAATTTATCTTCGATTGTATTGCTTTCATTCATTAATAAGCTATATATACTTAGTAATGTTTCACTTAAAACTAATAATGTATACAACATTAATACTGTAATTACATACATTTCATTCATATTATCAACTCCTTTCTTCTAATCCTTTCCTCACTATTATAATAACATATATGCCATGAAAATGAAAGCGTTTCCAGATAAAAAATATTGATTTTTTCAATAAAAATTTATCTAGAAACAATATTTTAACGAATATTAAAAAATATATTATCAATCAAAGAATAAGCAGGTAGACTAGACTTTTATTGCAGCAAATATGTGAGGCTGTTATAATGTGGATACGAAGAAATAAGTATATTGTAAAATTGAAATTTATGAAGGAGACTTGTATCATGAATATTGGGTTTTGGATGTGCGTAGCTTTAGGTGTTTTATTTATGATTATAGGTTTGCCATTTGTTATATTTAAAGAAAAAGCGGCTAAATTTGTTTCTGGATTTAATACTTTATCTAAAGAAAAACAAAGATTGTATGACAAAGCTTATATTTCGCGAGATATGAGAAATCAGTGTTTTATTTGGGCTGTAATCATGTTTATTGGGGCAGTACTGTCTTATTTTGTAACACCATATATGGCTATTCCTGCGTTCATTATTTGGTTAGTTGTATTCTTTAAACAGATCTATTTAGATGTGGATAAAGCATTTGAAAAATATCTAATTAAATAAATTGGAATTTATAAAAATACTTGATGGATTTTCAAAAAATAGTGAATATTGATATAAGCAAAATAGAATTCAATATTGTGTTTATATTTGAATATAAGTTGAGTAGCGCTGTATTATCTCCTTTCAGGGGAGGAATGATAGCGTTGTTATTATACTTTATAGTATATACTGAAATGATATGTTTTTATTTTGAGCTTTAGTTTTTTATGAATTATAAAAGAATAGGTTATAATGAGTTCAATGAATAAAAAGGTGAAACAACAATTTATTGGTTTAAAATAATATTAATGTGAAATAAATTGTTTATTTAAGAAGAACTGATGGCATTAATAAAAATGTTAGTACTGCTTTATAGTAGAAAATTTATATTCTAATTAGATGGGATATATCATGGATGAGTATAGCAAAAAATCATTATGCAAAAGTTATAATAAAAGATGTTTTTGTTGTTTTTTTCTGGGGAATGTTTTTATCTTTGTATAAAGGATCAAGTTCTAGTTTGACATTTTAATTTTTAGAATTATATCAAGGGTTGGTTGTGTTAAAATGGGTAAGTATTATTAAAAATATTATGCTTATGTAAATAATCTTAAATTATATAAAAATGTATTAAAATAAAAACATTAGATAAAATAACAATAAATTATTGACACTAATAAAAAATAGTTATATGATTTTTATAAGAAAACCGATGAAGTGGAGATAAAAATAGATCGTGCACTTACAGAGAGCTTGGATGGTGGAAACAAGCAGAACGCAGCCTATTAAATGGACCACGGAGGGCAAAGTGAAAAGCAGCAGCTTAGTATTCTTTGACGTGAGACTTACGTAAGTAGTCATAGATGTGATAGCATCTACTAAGGGCACGAGTGTATCGTGAAACAAGGTGGCACCGCGGAATTTATCCGTCCTTGACAGAATTAATTTCTGTCGGGACGGTTTTTTATTTAAGAAGGGGGAAATAGAAATGTATTATCCAACATTAGATCAAGTAAAAGAAATTGTAAAGGATGAAAAATATGATTTGGTTCCTGTCTGCAAAGAAATTTATGGTGACAGCATTACACCGATTGAAGTTATGCGAATTTTAAAAAATTATAGTAAGCACTGTTATATGTTAGAAAGTGTGGATGATACAAAACGTTGGGGTCGCTATACTTTTATAGGATATAAGCCAAAAAGTGAAATAACTTGTTTAAATAATGTTATGAATGTTGATGGTAAAGAGTTTAAAGTTGATCATCCAGGAATATATATAAAAGAATTATTAAAACATTATCGAAGTCCTAAAATTACTGGTTTACCAACTTTTACAGGTGGTTTAGTAGGTTACTTTGCTTATGATTATTTTAAATATAGCGAACCAGTATTAAATTTGAAAAATGATGATAAAGAAGGATTTAATGATGTTGATTTAATGTTATTTGATCAAGTTATCTGTTTTGATAATTATAAGCAGAAGATTATTTTGATTGTAAATGTCAAAGTTAAAGATCTTGATGATAGTTATCAAAAAGCTGTTTTTAAGCTTGATGAACTTCATGAATTAATTACAAAAGGAATAAAGGCAGGAGTTGAGCCGCTAAAGTTAAAGGGACAATTTAATCCTTTATTTAGTCAAGATGAGTATTGTTTGATGGTAAATAAAGCCAAGCAATATATTAAAGAAGGAGATATTTTTCAAATTGTTTTATCAAATCATTTGGAGGCAGAGGCTTCTGGTAGTTTATTTGACACATATCGAGTTTTAAGAACTATGAATCCTTCTCCTTATATGTTTTATTTTTCTAGTAATAATCAGGAGATTGCGGGAGCATCACCAGAAACTTTAGTAAAGCTTGAAGATAAAACTTTATATACTTATCCTTTAGCGGGGACACGACCAAGAGGTAAAGATGAAAGTGAAGATAGACGATTGGAAGCTGAGTTATTAGCAGACCAAAAAGAACTGGCTGAACATAATATGCTGGTAGATTTAGGAAGGAATGATATTGGCCGGATTGCAAAGTTTGGTAGTGTTAGTGTAGAAAAATATTTGGAAATCTTAAGATTTTCACATGTTATGCACATTGGTTCTACGGTATCTGGAACGATTTTAGATAATTTAGAAGCTATTGATGCTATCGATGCTTTACTTCCAGCAGGTACTTTATCAGGAGCACCCAAGATTAGGGCTTGTCAAATTATTAATGAATTAGAAAATGATCGTCGTGGTATCTATGGTGGAGCTGTTGGATACATTGATTTTACTGGAAATTTAGATACTTGTATTGCCATTCGTTTGGCTTATAAAAAGAATAATAAAGTTCATGTTCGCAGTGGTGCTGGAATCGTATATGATAGTGTACCGGAAAATGAATATCAGGAATGCTTAAATAAGGCAAAAGCTGTTATTAAAGCATTAATGATAGCAGATGGAGGAATAGAATAATGATATTATTAATTGATAATTATGATAGTTTTGCTTATAATCTGTATCAATTAATCGGATCAATTAATGAAAAAATTAGAGTAATTCGTAATGATGAAATGACAGTTGATCAGATTGAAAGATTGAATCCAGATGCAATTATTATTTCTCCAGGGCCAGGAAAACCGAGTGAAGCTGGCAATATAGAACGAGTAGTCAAATATTTTTATAATAAAAAACCAATCTTGGGCGTATGTTTAGGACATCAGGCTATTTGTGAGGCTTTTGGTAGTACAATTACTTATGCTAAAGAATTAATGCATGGCAAAAGTTCGATAATCGAGGTAACTGATGATGAGATTTTTAAGGGGGTTGAAAAAAATACAAGAGTTGCAAGATATCATTCTTTAGCAGTAAAAAAAGATACTTTAGCTAAAGAATTAAAAATTATTGCATTAGGTGATGATGATGAGGTTATGGCAGTTAGACATCAGGATTATCCAGTTTATGGATTTCAGTTTCATCCAGAATCAATTTTAACTAGCCAGGGTAAATTAATGATAAAAAATTTCTTGGGGGTAAATGAAAATGATTAAAGAAGCGATTATTAAATTATCAAAAAAAGTTGATTTAACTAAAGAAGAAGCTTATGAATGTATGAATGAAATTATGAATGGTGAAGCTAGTGAAATTCAGATGAGTAGTTATTTAACGGCTTTAAGTTTAAAAGGAGAAACGATTGAGGAAATTACGGGAAGTGCTGCGGGAATGCGTGAACACTGTATAAAGTTATTAAATGATGAGGATGTTTTAGAAATCGTTGGAACTGGTGGAGATGGTTCTAATTCATTCAATATTTCAACAACATCATCAATTGTAATTGCTGCTAGCGGCATAAAAGTAGCTAAACATGGTAATCGAGCAGCTAGCTCTAAATGTGGAGCTGCTGATGTTTTAGAAAAATTAGGTGTAAAAATTGATGTATCTCCTAAAAAAAGTGCTACAATATTGAACAAGATTAATATCTGCTTCTTATTTGCCCAAAATTACCATATTGCGATGAGATATGTTGCGCCAGTAAGACGAGAGTTAGGAATTAGAACAGTATTTAATATTCTAGGGCCTTTGACTAATCCAGCGGGAGCTAGTAAACAGGTAATGGGTGTGTATGATGAGACATTAGTCGAACCATTGGCTAAAGTTTTAAGCAATTTAGGTGTAAAACGGGCTATGGTAGTATATGGACAGGATTGTTTAGATGAGATTTCCCTTTCTGCTCCAACTAGTGTTTGTGAAGTAAAAGATGGTACGTATACAAGTTATACGATTACACCAGAACAGTTTGGATTTAAACGTTGTACAAAAGAGGATCTAGCTGGTGGTGATCCTGAATATAATGCTAAGATCACTCGTGAAATCTTTGATGGTAAAAAGGGTCCTAAGCGTGATGCCGTATTATTAAATGCAGGAGCTGCTATTTATATTGCTGGATGTAGTGAAACAATACAAGAAGGGATTGATTTAGCAGCAAAAATAATTGATGAGGGAAAAGCTTTAGCTAAACTCGAACAGTTCATAGAAGAAACTAATAGACAAAGGAGTTATGAAAATGATTATTGATGATATTGTTGAAAGAACTAAAGAAAGAGTTGCTGAAAATAAGAAAAGAAATTCAATTGATAAATTAGCAAAACTTGCTTTTGATAAACCGATTAGTAAAGAATATCCTTTTGAAAAAGCTTTACGTAAACCAGGAATGTCTTATATTATGGAAGTGAAAAGGGCATCACCTTCAAAAGGCGTAATCACACAAAATTTTGATTATAAGACAATTGCTAAAGAATATGAAGAGATTGGAGCAGCAGCTGTTTCTGTTTTGACAGAACCTGACTTTTTTAAAGGGGATGATGATTTTTTAGCTGAAATCGCAAAAATTGTTAAAATACCAGTTTTAAGAAAAGATTTTGTTGTTGATGAATATATGATTTATGAAGCTAAATTATTAGGTGCTGATGCAGTATTGTTGATATGCAGTGTCTTAGATGAAATAACTTTAATGCGTTGTTTAAATTTGGCTGAGCGCTTAGGTATGAGTGCTTTAGTTGAAGCTCATAGTTCAATGCAGGTAAAAAAAGCATTAAGAGTAGGAGCTAAGATCATAGGTGTTAATAATCGTGATTTAAGAAATTTTCAGGTAGATATGAAAAATAGTATTGAACTACGTTCAATGGTACCTAATGATATTGTTTTTGTTTCTGAAAGCGGCATTAAAACATATGATGATATCAAGGTTTTAGAAGAAAATGAAGTTGATGCGGTTTTAGTTGGAGAATTGCTGATGCGTAGTCATGATAAACGAAAGACTTTTGAAATTTTGCGGGGATTAAGAAAACCAGATCATGAAAATTAAGATTTGTGGGTTGTTTCGAAGTGATGATATTGATTATGTAAATGAAGCTAAACCTGACTATGCTGGATTTGTTTTTGCAAAAAGTAATCGGCAGATAAATTTTGATCAGGCACAACAGTTAAAATCAAAGTTAGATAAACAAATAAAAGCAGTAGGTGTTTTTGTTGATAGTCCAATTGAAAATATCGTAGAATTAGTGAATAAAGAAATAATTGAAATAGTTCAGCTTCATGGCAGTGAAAATAATATATATATAAAACAGTTAAAACAATTTATTGATGTTCCTATTATCAAAGCAATTAAAGTTAACTGCTCTAGTGATTTAGATAATCTAAATTATAATGCTGATTATTATTTATTAGATAATAAAATTAGTGGTAGTGGTGAAAGCTTTGACTGGTCGTTGATCAAACAATTAGACAAGCCCTTTTTTCTAGCAGGAGGAATTGGTTTAACTAATTTAAACGACGCTTTAAAAATAAAATGTTTTAGTTTGGATGTCAGCAGTGGAGTGGAAACTAATGGCATTAAAGATCGTAATAAAATTATCGAAATAGTAAGGAGAGTTAGAAATGGCGACAGGTAGATATGGAATACATGGGGGTCAATATATTCCAGAAACATTGATGAATGAGATCCATAATGTAGAAAAAGCATATGAATTTTATAAAAATGATCCTGAATTTAATCAGGAACTTGATAAATTATTAAAAGAATACGCAGGGAGACCGTCACTTTTATATTATGCTAAAAAAATGACCGAAGATATAGGTGGGGCTAAGGTTTATTTAAAACGTGAAGATTTAAATCATACGGGGTCACATAAAATTAATAATGTATTAGGACAAGTATTGATGGCTAAAAAAATGGGGAAAACACGAGTTATTGCGGAAACTGGAGCTGGACAGCATGGGGTAGCTACAGCAACAGCAGCAGCTCTTTTAGGACTTGAGTGTGAAATCTTTATGGGGAAAGAAGACACTGATCGTCAGGCTTTAAATGTTTATCGAATGGAGCTTTTGGGAGCTAAAGTTCATAGTGTAACTAGTGGAACGATGACTTTAAAAGATGCTGTTAATGAAACGATGCGGGAATGGACTAAGCGGATTGATGATACATTATATGTTTTAGGTTCTGTTATGGGACCTCATCCTTTTCCTATGATTGTAAGAGATTTTCAAAGTATTATTTCTAAAGAAGCAAGAGCCCAGATTTTAGAATATGAAGGTAAATTACCAGCGGCTGTTATGGCTTGTGTTGGCGGTGGCAGCAATGCAATGGGAATGTTCTATAATTTTATTAACGATTCTTCTGTCCAGTTAATAGGGTGTGAAGCGGCTGGTAAGGGGGTTGATACAGCTTTAACAGCTGCAACAATTAATACGGGAACATTGGGTGTATTTCATGGGATGAAGTCGTATTTTTGCCAGGATGAATATGGTCAGATTGCTCCAGTCTATTCAATTTCAGCAGGTTTAGATTATCCTGGAATTGGACCAGAGCATGCACATTTACATGATCTTGGCAGGGCAAAATATGTGCCTGTAACTGATGATGAAGCTGTATCTGCTTTTGAATATTTAGCTAGAACAGAGGGAATTATTTGTGCAATTGAAAGTGCTCATGCTGTAGCTTATGCTCGTAAAATTGTTCCAACCATGAAAAAGGATGATGTTGTTATTATTTGTTTATCAGGGCGTGGCGATAAAGATGTAGCTGCCATTGCAAGATATCAGGGGGTAAATGTACATGAATAGAATTAGTAAAGCATTTAAAGATAAAAAGGCATTTATTGGTTTTTTAACAGCTGGAGATCCATGTCTTGAAAAAACTGTTGAATATATTTTAGAGATGGAAAAAGCAGGTGCTTCTTTAATCGAAATTGGTATTCCTTTTAGTGACCCAATTGCTGAAGGTCCAGTTATCCAGGAAGCTAATATTAGAGCTTTAACAAATAATATGACGAGTGATAAAGTATTTGAAATTGTTAAAGAAGTTAGAAAGGTTTCTAATATTGCTCTATGTTTAATGACATATTTAAATCCAGTATTTCATTATGGCTATGACAGTTTCTTTAAAAAATGTCAGGAAGTTGGAATTGATGGTATTATTATTCCTGATTGTCCTTTTGAAGAAAGTAAAGAGGTTAGTGACATTTGCCATAAATATGATGTTATTTTAATTTCGATGATTGCCCCAACATCTAAAGAAAGAACATTAGAAATTGCAAAACAAGCAAAAGGATTCATTTATCTTGTTTCTTCAATGGGAGTAACTGGTATACGCAATGAAATTATTACTGATATTGAAGGAATCATAGAACTGATTAAATCTGTAACGGATACACCAGTAGCTGTTGGTTTTGGAATTAATAACCAGGAGCAGGTCAAACATTTTGCAGCAATTTCTGATGGAGTAATTGTAGGCAGCGCAATTGTTAATATCATCAAGGAAAATGGATATGATGCTAATAAACCACTACATGATTATGTAAAATCACTAACTGATGTTATGTAAAAAGACTAGTTGTTATAAGACTTCTAGTTTTTTTACTATTTTATAAAGGTAATTAAACAAACCGAATGACAAATTTCATAATAAATAATAGATAAAATAATGTTGTAGTTATACCTGCTTTAATTTTGATGATATTTTACATAAAAAATGTAAAAAGAACTTACTAGTGAAAGGAGATACAATGAAAAAAATTATAAAATTATTTATTATTTTAATAATAATAACTGGCTGTACATCATCGAATACAGCAGCTGAATTAACTTTAATACATAATAACGGAGTTTTAGAAAATAGGGATGAAGATAAACAAATATTGGTTCTTTATTATGATTCTAATAATATGCTTGATAAGTTAAATAAAATGATTCAAAAAAAGATGGCAGTGGATTTGTATGAGATAGGAACTGTTGATGATATATCATTAGAAAAATATGACCTGATTTTAATTGGTAGTATTGCTCATAATGATTATCCTTCTTTAGAATTACAACAATTTTTAATTCAATATGACTTTAATGGTAAAGATGTATCATTTTATTGGATTGATAGAGATGATTATGAGGAATATGAAAAAAATATTAGTACTTATGTCAATAAAGCTAAAATATTGCCCAGCTTAGTTTTGAATAGTGATGAAGTTTCAAAGATAGAACTGGTTAGTGATTTATTAGATGGATGGTTAACTTCTGTTTATACACCAGTTAATTAAAAAGATTGACTGATTATTTGCTGTATAATTAATTAATATGTTATTATGTGACTATATAATAATTGATCTAGGGGGCATTATGAAAGAATATCATTTAATTGAGCCAGTATACAATAAAGAATCACAAATATTAATTTTAGGGTCATTTCCTTCGGTAAAATCAAGAGCAGGTAATTTTTTTTATCATCATCCTCAAAATCGTTTTTGGAAAATTTTAGCTAATATATATAGTCAGGAACAATTAGAAACGATTTCTCAAAAGAAACAGTTTTTATTAGAACATAAAATTGCTCTTTGGGATGTAATTGCTAGTTGTCAAATAACAGGATCTAGTGATAGCAGTATCAAAGATGTAACAGTTAATGATTTAAAAAAAATTATTAATGAAAGCAGGATAATTCATATTTATACAAATGGAAACTTAGCAGATAAGTTATATCATAAATATTTTGATGATAAAATTAACTTGCCAGTAACTAAACTTCCATCTTCTTCACCAGCTAACGCAGGTTATTCATTAGAAAAGCTGATTGGTTATTGGAAAATTATTAAAAATATAGAATAATAGTTTTAAGCTAAGAGGCAAGAAAAGCTAATTATAGTTATTAGCTTTTTATTTATCATAACTATTAAGGAAAATATATGTCCAGGCAATTAAAGTTGGAAAACACTTAAAACTCATTTCCTTAAATAAAGCAATAGTTTCTTTATATTTCCATATTTTGTTTACCTTTATTTTATGTTATTATCATACTATGATAAATAGATTAAAGTTATTGTTATTTTAAATCTTGAAATACTATTTGTAAAAATGATTTTAAATGGGGTGGTAATATGGAAACAGATCTTACAAAAGGGAATATAACAAAATCATTATTATTATTTTCATTACCAATGATTTTTGGAAATCTATTACAACAGCTGTATAATGTAGTAGATACATTTATTGTTGGTAAATATATAGGTTGGGATGCTTTAGCAGCTGTTGGGTCTTCATTTACATTAATGACTTTTTTGACTTCGATTATTTTAGGTTTATGTATGGGAAGCGGTATTTTATTTTCAATGTTATATGGAGCTAAACAGACAGATAAAATGAAAGTATCTTTTTTTGTTTCCTTTATAGCTGTAGGAATTATTACTTTATTATTAGAAGTAATTTGTATATTTGCAATTCATCCTATTTTGACTTTTATGAATATTCCTAAAGATATATATCAAATAACATATGATTATTTAATTATTATATTTATCGGACTTATATTTACATTTATTTATAATTATTTTGCTTCATTGCTAAGGGCGTTAGGAAATTCTAAAATACCGTTATTATTTCTAGCGATTGCATCAATCATTAATATTGTTTTAGATATCTTTTTTATTGTAAATGTCAATATGAAAGTATCCGGTGCAGCTCTGGCGACATTACTTGCACAAATTTTTAGTGCTTTAGGAATCATGTTATATGTTTTTGTCTTGAAAAAAGAACTTTTGCCTCAAAAACAGCATTGCCATTTTGATTATGATATTTTTAAAAAAATTAAAGATTATTCATTGTTAACATGTATTCAGCAGTCAGTAATGAACTTTGGTATTTTAATGATTCAAGGATTAGTAAACAGTTTTGGGATAATAACGATGTCTGCTTTTGCAGCGGCTGTTAAAATTGATTCGTTTGCTTATATGCCGGTTCAAGATTTTGGTAATGCATTTTCAACATTTATTGCTCAAAATAAAGGTGCAGATTTACAAGATAGAATAAAAAAAGGATTAAAAGCAGCAATCAAAGCAGCAGTAATTTTTTGTTTAATTATCTCTTTTTTAGTTTTTGTTTTTGCAGATAAGTTAATGATGATATTTATTGATGCATCTAAAGCAGAAATAATTAAACAAGGAGTTGCATATCTTAGAATAGAAGGTGCTTGTTATTTAGGAATTGGCTGTTTATTTTTACTGTATGGATATTATCGTGGTGTTGGTAAACCAGGTATATCGGTTGTATTGACAGTAGTATCTTTAGGTACTAGGGTTCTATTTGCATATTTATTAGCACCACTATTTGGGACGATAGCAATCTGGTGGTCGATACCAATCGGCTGGTTTTTAGCTGATATGATAGGAATTATTTATGGTATAAAAAAAGAAGGCTGGTTATAAAATATCGAGAAAAGTATCGTTTACTTTCTCGATATTTTATATTCAAAGAAACAGTTTTAAGAATTTTGTTATTTTAGTAACTGATCATATAATAAAATTACTGTTATAAATATAATATTGTTATTGACACATAACATTTATAAAGTTATAATTTAAGTATAAAAGAAATAAAAAATTTTATATAATAATAAAATTTAAAGAGTTTAATAAATTAGAAATATAAATTAATAACAGAAATTAAAAGCAATTCAACAATCAATTAGATGGGTTAGGAGGGAAGACTTTTATATCGCGATTGTAAAACAATAATTTGTATTGTTTTTATTAGAAACGCTTTTAAAATAAATTATATAGTAGATTCAATTGACTACTATATAATGGAATTTAGTAAAAATAACTAGGGATGCATAAAGTGTATCAGAAATGGAGAAAAATTATGAGAAAGCAAATATTAAAAATTTTTCTCAATATTTTATGATGATTTTACAATGGTTTTACGTGAATATTTATAGTAATGATAAATTACATTGTATGTCTGACATGGTATTGTTATTTTTAACATTATTGTTGAATATTATTAAGCGAAATATATTTTAAAATGGAGGTTAATGAAAAATGAAAAAAATCGTAATTATAGTTTGTTTGTATATAGGGATTTTATTACCTGTATATCCAATTTCAGCAGAGCAAATTACTGATATTGATAAATTTGATGCTAATGCAATAAGTAATAATACGTATGAAACTATTAAATTATTAGAAGAGGAAATGTCAAAAAATAATACAGATGTTATCTCTGAATTAGAAAAAATGGAACTTGATTATAAAGAAGATTTAAAAAAATAAACTCAAGTGATGAAGAAATAAAAATTAATAGGATATTAAGTGAAATTACTAAAATGAAAATAGAATATGGACTATATAAAGAAAATGAGTCTATGCAAAGAAGTATATGGTATGAAGCTTCAGTTGCAGCTTGTATTACTTATTTTAATATGAATGGATATAAGTTATCTACTGAACTTTTAGTACAAGCTAAAGTAAATAAAAAATTAGACTCATATTATAATCCTTCAGCACGTGCTTTAACTTCTATTACACAATCATCAAAATATTGGGAAATTAGAGATGGCAAATCTACTAGTGGATCTGCAGCTTTTCCGAATTTTGGAAGTGTTTCTGAAAGAGATTGCTATTATGCTATTCACAAGTTTAGTTATACTAAACCTAGTTCATCAAGTAAAAAAGTTATTATTACTGATAGATATGATTATGATAATACAAAAAATTATAGTGGTATTGAAGGCGTTGCTGTTAATGCAATGTATGAGGCACAACAAGCAGGATATTTAACACCATTTAAATTAAAAATTACATTGGGAAGTTAATAAAATATAATTTTAGGAGAAATTTAAATGTGAAAAAAATTAAATGGATAATTTTATTTGTGGCTGGCGTAAGTATTTTAGGAGTGGGGTTCTTTTTTACAAACTTATATGATTTTGTATTAAAAAATCATTCTATACAAGAATTGATCAATGAATCTTTTGCAACATCATTAGATGAAAGAGCATCTGTTATTTATGAAGTAGATACCATAAAAGGTTTTGATCGGGATGGTGAAAGATATTTAATATTGGATTATAGTAGTAGTGATATTAGAGATATTGAAGAAAATTTTGTTAAAGAAAGTGATTCTTCATTTGAAAATGAAGTAAGTAAAATTTTGAAAGAGATTGATATTGATAATAAATATTTACCCTCATTTACAGATGATTACTATTCAAAAGAAATATATTATTCAAATAAAGACGATAAACTTTATTTAATGTATTTTCCAGAAAAGAAACAATTATATGCTTTAGCTTATTATATATAATTTAATGAAAATGTTTAAACTATAATTTAAAGTAATAAAAGTAGCCGGTTCTGAGAAAATATTTTATTAAATTTTACGCATATTATTTAACATTTTAATTGATTACTTATATGCGCTTTAAAGTGATGAAAAGTTGATACTCAAAGCTAGAATAATAATATTGTAATTTTGGATTACAGAAAGAACGATAACTATATGCTGAAATATATAGCAGCAGTATTTGTAGCTATAATCGTTTTTTTATCATTTCTGGAGAAATAGTTTTTGTTGTAAGTTAAGGAATCGATAATTCAAAACAAGTTCATTGATAGAATTATCAAGTTGTTTTTTTAAAGTTTAAATTGTTCATATGTAAATACTCGTGTTCACATAGCTATAAACAATTGGCGTATTATCAATGATAGATTGAAAATACGCCACACATTTTCATGTCAAAGTCAACATTTTTTACAAAAAATAAAAAAAGAGGGTACATCTTCATGTACACCTCGATAGTCATCAAATACTTAACTTAATGACATTGGGGGTTGCCCCTTTTTTTCGTTTTCTACTCAACTAAAAATTAATAAACATTACAGTTTGAGAAGTCCAAGGACACCAGCAAGATCCCTTAGCGATAGCTTCTTGTTTTTTGTTTTCAACAATAACTTTAACCTCTTTCATGATATTTCTCCTTTCTTTTTTATTAACAAATCAAATCAAACATCAGCTGATTTGATAATGTTTACAAGTAATTCCGGATTCTTTTCCAATAACTCGTGATAAATTATTAAGCAGTCTTTTACAAAATCTTTTACTCTAGTACAATCATTTTTCTTAGCGATTAAATTAAATCCATTTCCATCATAACAATTTGAAAAACATAATGGACATAATTTTGAAGCCCAGCAATGTGTACAATCATCTTTAGACTGTTCTATATAATCATAGTAATAATGTTTCATTAGTTCATCTTTGTTAAAACCAGTTTCAATATTACCAATTGATGGCGAATATCCAACTTTTTCACAAACTTTAAATTCACCATCAGTTGTGATATAAATTCTTTTTTGTCCTGGTATACAGCAGCCATTCATAGGAATTATACAATCTGGCTCTTGGCTAATTCTACGGTTATTGATTTTTATAATTAATCTTCTAATAGCTTGAACTGCATAATCAAATGGATCAGTAGTTTCTAAAGATTTTCTCAAAAAGAAATCTTTTATTGGTTCTGATAACAATTTGTTAGAGTAGATGGTGTTATCTTCGATTTCGTATGTTCCTGCTTTTACCTTTGTGTTTTCATAGTTCACTTCTTTTGGCAGCCATTCTAAATTTGTAAAGAAATCATAAACCGCTTGTAATCTTTCATCTGTAAATGGCGGACAAATCACCGTATAGATTGATAAACATCTTTTAGTTCTTTCTCCAAATGCATCTACTAAATTGTGTAAACCTTCTATTGTCTTGTCAAATGTGCCTTCATTGTTGGCTGAAACTCTAAAATTATCATGGATGATCTTAGGACCATCAATACTGCAAGTAATAGTACAATCTTCTAAATTAGCGAAAAATTCTGCTCTTTCTCTAGTCATCAAAGATAAGTTGGTTGTCAAAGCATATTTAATCTTTAAATCTTTAGGTTTGTGCATATTTACATAATTTACAGTTTCTTCTATTAAATCAAATCGAACTAAAGGTTCACCACCATAAAATCCTATAACTAATAATCCTTTAGCTAAAGGTATTATATAATTTAAAGCTTTTTTTATAGTTTCTACATCCATATTTTTGGCAGAAAAATTTCTAAAATAATCACTTTGTTCATTGTAAATACAATATTTACATCTAAAATTACAGTTTTCCGTTAATTCAAATACAACTTGAATAATCATTTCAGTTGAATGCTCAATAAGTTCTTTGTATCCATCATAAAATTGGAGTTCTTTTTCATTAGATAATATTTTCGAGTTTTCAACTATTGTTTTAACTTCTTCTATTTCTTCATCTAAATATTTACCATGAACTTCTACACCATTTAATATATCGTTTAAAATATTATACTGTATTGGTTCACATCTAAACACTTTTTCAGTTTTAGTATCATAAAAATATTTAGAATTAGATGTAGAAAAAGTAATACCCAAATTAGATAAATTCATTTTATCACTCACTTTCATTTAAATGAGATATCTCTACATTTAGTATAAAACTTTTTTGATAATACAATATCTAAAAATCATATTTTAGATAAATTTAAATATAGATATAATTAATTCTTTGTCAAATAAACAGAATAAATAATTGGTATTTCACTAGATAGTAAGAGACATGGCGAGCTGGTAAAGCAAAGCACATAAGTTCATAATGTGATTTTTGTTTTGTAAAGTTTTTAACTCGCTTAAAACAGCTCGACAAATACCATAGTCAGTTACATAATTAATATTTAAACAAATTCTCATAGCAAAATAAGTGCCTTTCTAATTACAGTATTAACTTTTTTATCAGTATATTTTTGTGATTTTAGATACTTGCATTTTACAAGTTGAGTAATTTTGTTTTACTGCAATATCGATAGCAGCAGTTATAACAATTAAAGATATTATAGTAACTAGGTTTAAGATTATCTAAAAAATCCTTTAACATAATCTTTTTCATTTCATAAAGTATCCTGTGTATCACCAGTTATTTTTACTAACATCCATTATGCACTAATCAATTGAACAACTATATAATTTATCTATTTATAAATAAGAAATTTATATTAAAAGCTTTTATAATAAAACCATGCAAATTATGATTTTACAATCATGATATAAAAACCTTTCCTCCTAACCTATCTAATTAATTGTTAAACAGCTTTTAATTCCTGTTATTAATTTATATTTCTAATTTATTAAACTCTTTAAATTTTATTATTATATAATATTTTTAATTTCTTTTATACTTAAATTATAAATTTATAAATGCTATGTGTCAATAACCATATTATATTTATAACAGTAATTTTATTATGCTTTCAATGAGTTAATAAAATAAATTATAATTATGATATACATGGCTATTCCACTCTTTCATATTAAGTATACTGGTTCTTGAAATGTTTCTATCGCTTTATAGGTATGGTAAAAGGAAAAGATAAATAATACTAGTTCAAAAGGTCTAGATTAAAGCTAAAATAGATTCTTATAAATTGAATGAAGAACTTGAACAAGCAAGTAATTTAATTGCTGTTGGTATATTAAAATTAAAGAATTGGAATCTGATGCTGTATATGATAATGGTGTTCATCAAATTGGTGAAATAAAAAATATAATGAAGTATTACATATTTTAGAATATATGAATATGATAGACAGTAATAAATATATTTTATATCTTAAATTAATAGATGATAACTATTATGCTCCTTTATCAGTAACAATTGATAAAGTTCTATTGACTGACTTGAAAATCAATCATAGCAACTTGATATAATGAGTGTGAAACTAAGATGCGCTTTGCATGGTGAATATCATATATTCGCTCATGCGATGCAAAGGACGTCTTAGTTTGATTGTACGAAAGAGTGCTGAGGCACGATTTCGTACAATAACAAAAGTAATGAAGTTATAAAAAATTTCTACAAATAAAATATATGGCATATAATTTGTGGTAATAGGATATTCAGGATCATGGGAGATATTATTTTTTGGTTATTAATAATGAAAAATAATATTAAGATAATATTTTTAAACAAATTCTAAAATTAATTTATATTACAAATATTAATGATAGAAGTTTTACTTAAAAATATTAACTAATTTGAGATAGTTTATGCTAATTATATATGTAAATAGTAAAACCAGGTGTGAATGCCTGGTTTTTAGAATATAAAAAAGGATAATTAATCAAGATTTAATTAATTATCCCTATACACAATATTATGATAATATTTTTTTCTAATGAAAGCCATTTTTTTAAAAAACAATATAATTATTTAAAAGAACCAATATGTTTAATTAGTATAACATAACACAAAATGAGTATTTATTCTTGTTTATATGATAACTGCTTTTATAACGTTTTCGAGATTTGCAGTTATAATAAAACCTCTATCATATATTTCACTTTATTTATGATAAATTTCCGTTTTTATCACAAGTAAGAGTAACTGTTTTGGTTACTGTTGTAACTAAACTACCATCATAATAGTATTTTGCAGTAGCTTTAGCAGTAGCTTTATTTCCTGATTTAGAAGCACTTTTACTTGTAATCTTCCAGTTAGAAGTATAACTTGTAGCAGCTACACTAGCAGCTGTACATGTAGATGTTGAACCGTTATAAGTAAAAGTACCTGTAACACTTACTTCCCATACTGTTACATTGGAACTATCAACATATTTAGTTCTTTTAGTCGCAGTCTTTGTACCACTGGCTCTTGTCATAGTGTTTTCTAAGATTGTAATTTCATAGTATGAACCATCTTCTAAATATTCATAATATACGTTTTCGCTGGTATTAGATTCTAATCCACAAATTTCAATAGGACTAAAGATTAATAACATTAATAATAAACTAGTTAAAATTTTTTTCATTTTTATTCTCCCCACACATTTTATTTTTTAATAATTTTTATTCTTCGATAATTTCTGTTTCTTCATGCAAATATAACTCATTTTTTGCTGTTTCATAAAGTTGATTTAGTCTATACATTTTAAACATACTGATTACAACAATAAAAATAATCAAAATCGATACTACCCACTTTATATATTGTTTTCTTTTTAATATTTTTAAAATTGTATCTGTATCGATTTCTTCAATATATGAAGCTGCTACTTCATTAGGCCTTCCAAATTCTTTTACAATATTATCATAATCACACTTATTTTCTAAACTTGAAGATTCTAAGATTCTTTGTTCCATCATTTTCAAAAAATCTTTTTTATCTTTTGAATTGATTGGAATTATTCTCTTAATTTCATTTATGTATCTTTTTATATCACTATTCATCTACACTTTCCCTTTCACCATACTCCAAAATATCAAAAACACCTTGGATGTTTTTTCTAAATTCTTGTTTGACAGTTATTAAATAGTCCTTACCTGATGCTTCTAATTTATAATAAACTCTAATTCTTTTTCCTGCTATAATATCATAACTGCTTATATATCCCTTTTTTAACAATGTATGAACAACAGGATATAAAGTTCCTTCTTTTATATTTAAAGCACCATGTGAAATTTCTCTAATCATTTTAACAATTTCGTATCCATAACAGTCTTTTGCGTTAAGAATGCTTAAAACAAGCATATCAAAATTAAAAAAAGTATTTGCTTTTGCCATTTTCATCACCTATTCAAAATTATCATAAAATTAACAGTAATATAAATCATATTAAATTATATACATATTAATATTATTATACACTTCACTCAATTACAATGCTTTTGTTATAATAGTATTATTGACATAAAGTAATGTAATGGTATAATAAATGTATATTTCTAATTGAAGAACTTTGGAAAAATGATGAAATCTATATAGCAAAAAAATATGCTGGTATTGTGAATCTATTGATAATTGCTTAGTTAATTAAAAATATAAGTTTAGTTGGATTGCTAAGTTATTTAAATATAAACAGATATTAAAATAATGGAATTAATGTTTCATAATCTAAATTGATTAGCAGATAATATTTTGTTATATAAACTAAGTAAAAGTGGAGGAATTTGTTAATGAGATTTTTAGTAATGGAAGATGATATTCTTTTTGCAAAGGAGTTAAAATTAATTATAAAAGAATATTTTAATAATATTCGAATCGATATTAATGCTTATAGCAGTAATGATATTAATATTAATAAATATGATGTCTTTTTCTTAGGGTTAAATAATAATGGTAAAAATGGCTTTAAATTTGCACAGATTATCAATCAAACATTATTAGACTACAGACCAATTATCTTTATTGCATCAGATGTTGAATTATGGAAAGAAATTTTTGCATATCATCCATTTTGGTGCATAGATAAAACAACTTATCGAGAAGATCTGATACCAACGCTTAAAAATTTAAAGAAAAAACTTATTTGTGATTATGCAAGCATAAAAGTAGATTATAATGGAATTATTAGGAGAATTAGACTAAAAAATATAAATTATATTTATAAGGATAAAAACTATACTTATATACATACAGAAAATAATGAATATAAAGTACATATATCATTAAAAAATTTATTACAGCAGATAGATTTCACGAATTTATTCATTAAAATCAATTCAGGTATTTTAGTGAGAAAAAAATATATAAAAGAATATAATTTAAGAACAAATGAAATTCTTTTAATAGATAATCAGTCTTTTTTAGTTAGTCGTAGTCATAGAAAAGATTTGATAAATTTAATGAGAAATTGATAATGTATTTTATATAATTTTTAATATTAGCAATATTGTAACAAAAGTTATATTTAATAGATTTAATCAAATAAATTAGATTATGGAAATAAGAAAATATGCAACAAGACTGTAAATAGCTTTTTGGGTTATTTACGGTCTTATTTATTAATTTGAAGATGATTCTTCATTTTATTGTAAATAATCTATTTTACCAATGAAATCATGATTTCCTGACATGTTCCATGTATTGATAAAAGATGTATAACGTTTTTTAACAATAACATCAGCATTATTTTTGTCTGATTGGCATAAATATAATAAATTATTAACAAAAATATACTAATTTCTGCAGTTATCTGTGATTAATATTAGTGCCACTTGGGATATTTTTTAATTTCGTTTATATCATCAGTTTGCTGTTTATAAAATGCTTGTCTTTTTTTAATTATTCAATGATTCTATTGTATTTATAGGGAAGACGATATGTCATTTTGTGTTTAGATGATATAGAATTGGTACTAAATTTACAATCTGTTAGAGCAGATGCTATTGTTTGATGAATTTTTATTACTAGTGGTAACGTATCAATTATTAAAAATAATGATAAAGTAAATTAATTTGGATATGATTATGTCGTGGATATCTTTAATAATTTTTTAATAAGAATTATGGTTTATAGTTTGTTAAAAGTAGTCTTAATTTTTATATATAGTTGTAAAATATTATGTTATTAGGTATAAATGTAAACCTATTATAAAACATTAGTTTACATTTGTATTTGTTTTTGTTATTCTTATAACGAGGTGATAAAAGTGAGTGTTAAACACGAAATTATCAGCATTTTAGAAAAGAATAGAAACAAAGCAGTTTCGGGACAGGAGTTAGCAGATAGTTTAAAAGTTAGTCGAGCAGCTGTTTGGAAAGCAGTTAAAACATTAAAGGGTGAGGGATATCATATAGAAGCAGTACCTAATAAAGGATATATATTATTAGAAAATAGTGATGTTTTATCAAGTGAGGGAATTGCTTGTTATTTAAATGAAAAGATTGATATTTATACATATAAAAGTATTGATTCCACTAATACACAAATGAAAAAATTAGCTATTGATGGTGGAAATGATCATTGTGTAATTGTGGCTGAAGAACAAAGTGCAGGACGAGGACGGTTTGGACGTAGTTTTTATTCGCCAGCTAAAAAAGGAATCTATATGAGTGTTTTATTGAAACGTCAGGAAATGATTCAGGATGCAACTTTTATTACAATTCAAACAGCAGTAGCGATAAACCGGGCAATTAAAAAGTTATATGATTTAGAAACGGAAATTAAATGGGTCAATGATCTTTATTATCATGGTAAAAAGATTTGTGGCATATTGACAGAGGCAATCAGTGATTTTGAAAGTGGTATGATTGAAGCGATTATTATTGGTATAGGTATAAATGTTTCTACTAAGGAATTTCCTGATGAGCTTCAGGATAAAGCTGCATCATTAAATTTAGATAAAGCTAATCGGAATCAATTTATTGCTGAAATTTTAAAACAATTATTTAAAATAATCGATGAAGATTTTAAACAGATTTTAGCCGAATATAAAAATTTATCATGTGTTTTAAATAAGGATATTGAATTCACTTTAAAGGGTCAATTGTATATGGGAGTAGTTAAAGATATAAATGATTTTGGTAATCTGGTTGTTGAATGTGATAATCAAGAATTAATTTTAAGTTCTGGTGAAGTCAGTATTGTAGGGGGGAGAATATGGAACAAAATAAAATTTTAACCACAACTAAGATCGTTCAGTGTGCAATCTTTACTGCCTTGATTGCAATTGGAGCCTTTATTCAAATACCAGTACCATATATGGATTATTTTACATTACAATTTTTCTTTGTTTTATTATCAGGAATTTTATTAGGATCAAAGCTAGGCGGTTTGGCAGTTTTGCTGTATGTTGTTATCGGTTTGACTGGTATACCAGTCTTTGCTGCTGGTGGTGGTTTGGCATATATTGTAAGACCTAGTTTTGGTTATTTATTAGGATTTATTGCGGGATCATATTTTACAGGTTTAGTTATTGAAAAGACATCATTTTCGTCTTTAAAAAAATATGCGTCAGGAGTACTTTGTGGACTGCTTGTAACTTATATCATAGGGTTAGGTTATAAGTATTTGATTTTAAATTATTATACTGGTACACCAGTTTCGTGGAAGCTGGTATTATTATCATGTTTCCCGATTGATTTACCAGGAGATATATTTTTAAGTATTTTAGCGATGATGGCAGGAATTAGATTTGAAAAGGTATTTAAGAGAGGGAAAAGATAATGCTGGAAAAGATTTTAAAAGATATTTTGGCGGGTCAGAAAATTAGTAAATCTGATGCAGTTTTATTGGTTGATGCTGATTTAGTATGGTTAAAACAAGCTGCTAATCTAATTCGTAAACAAATTTGTGGTAATAATTTTGATTTATGTTCAATTATCAATGGTAAAAGTGGCGGATGTAGTGAAAATTGTAAATATTGTGCACAATCAACTCACTATCGAACTAATGCTGGAGTTTATGACCTGCTTAATGAATCAACAATTAAAGATATGGCTTTACATAATGAAAATAAAGGAGTAGGACATTTTTCAATTGTTACTTCAGGACGCTGCTTAAATAATCAGGAATTTATGGATATCATTAAGATATATCAAAATCTTCATGATACAACAAAAATATCTTTATGCGCATCACTTGGTTTGCTGGATTTAGAACAGTTAAAACAGTTAAAAGCAACGGGGATAAAAAAATATCATAATAATTTAGAAACTTCTCGTAACTATTTTCCAAATATTTGTACTACGCATAGTTATCAGCAAAAGCTTGAAACTATAAAGGCTGCTAAAAAAGCGGGATTAGAAGTATGCAGTGGAGGAATTATGGGAATGGGTGAATCATGGCAGGATCGCATTGATCTAGCTTTTGAATTGAAAGAATTAGAAATAAAATCGATTCCGATTAATATTTTAAATCCTATTCCTGGTACTCCTTTGGAATATCTTAGTCCTTTATCAAAAGAAGAAGTTGAACGAATTTTTGCAATTTTTAGATTTATCCTTCCTAATGCTGTAATCAAAATGGCTGGTGGAAGGAGTTTATTAAATGATCAGGGGTTAAGTATTTTTAAAAGTGGCGCTAATGGTGCGATTACTGGAGATATGCTAACAACTCAGGGAATTACAATTGATGAAGATCAAAGAATTATTAAAGAACTAGGATTTGAGGTGGTCAAGTTATGATTAAGGGTTTATTTATAACAGGAACTGATACAGATATTGGTAAAACATATGTGACATCTAGAATCATCAAAGAATTAAAAAAGAAATATCGTGTTGGCTATTACAAGGCAGCATTAAGCGGTGCTAAGATAGTTGATGATAAAATGATTCCTGGTGATAAAGAGAATGTATCTAAATTTGCAAATTTACAAAAAGAGGATTGTAAAGTATCTTATATTTATGAAGATGCTTATGCGCCGCATTTAGCAGCTAAAAAAACAGATAATCCTGTTGAATTGACTGTGGTGGAAAAGGATTTGAATTATTTGCAGAAAAATCATGATATAGTTGTTATTGAAGGTAGTGGCGGGATTATTTGTCCATTACGTGATGATGATAAACAAGTTATGTTGACTGACGTGATGAAGCTTGCTGGATATCCTTTGATTATTGTTACTTCATCTGGTCTAGGAAGTATTAATAGTGCTGTTTTAACGGTTTTGCATGCTAAAAGTTTAGGTTTAGAAATACTAGGTTTTATAATGAATTATTTTGAGGAAGATAATCTGCTTCATCAGGATAATCGAAAAATGATAGAAAAATTAAGTGGATACAGGGTGTTGGGATATCTTAGTAAAAATGGCAAAAAGATTAAAAAATTTAATAAATCAGATGAAATCTATAAGTAATGGCTTTTTTGTACTATTCAAGAGAGCCTTTTTTAATTTATTATAAAATATGTTAATATAAAAAGGGTGATATTATGAAGACAATGACAGAATACGTAACAAGTAGATTATTAGCTGAAAAATATGAAATTGCAATTGATTTTACGATGGGAAATGGTAATGATACTTTGACTTTAAGTAGGGTGGCCAAAAAAGTGTATAGTTTTGATATTCAAGAGACGGCATTAATCAAGACAAGCAAATTGATTAACGGTATTGATAATGTAGAACTTATTTTAGATGGTCATGAAAATTTTGATAAATATATTCATAGTTTTGATATGGGAGTTTTTAATTTAGGTTATTTGCCTCAGGCAAGTCACGAAATTACTACTAAAGTTTCAACTTCTTTAATTGCAATTGATAAAGCTGTTAAATGTTTAAATAAAAAGGGGCATCTTTTTATTGTTGTTTATACTGGACATCCAGAAGGAAAAGTAGAAAGTTTAAAAATTGATGAATATGTTAGTGATTTAAATCATATGGTTTATAATGTAGCGTTGTTTAAAATGATGAATAAATTAAATGCACCATATGTTATTGAAATTGAGAAAAGGTAGTTAAAGTTTACCGTTAATAATGCATTAAACATAAAACAATGTTATAATAAAAGTAACAGAAGGAGGAAAGCGATATGGTAAAAAGAATTAATGTTACCGTGACTGATCCTGTTGGTCTTTATGCTACTCCAGCAACCGAACTGGTTGATCGAGTGAAAGCTTTTAACAGCGATATTAAATTAGTCTATGCTTCTAAGACAGTGAATATGAAATCATTAATGGGGGTTTTATCTTTAGGAATCCCAACTAAAGCAAAAATTGAAGTAATTGCTGAAGGCGAAGATGAAGATGCGGCTATAGATAAGGTGACTGAATTAATGAAAGATCTAGGTATCAGTAAATAAAACTGTCGAATAATTGGGACTTTGTCCCTTTTATTTTGCCTATTATTTGATAATATGGTATAGTAAAGACGAGTTAAAAAAAAGGGGACATATAAAATGGAAAACTTTATAAAATTAATTTTTGCTTTTGGTGTAGGTTTTATTTTAGTTTTGATTGCTATGCCTAAAGTAATCCCGTTTCTACATAAGATGAAATTTGGTCAGGTTGAACGTGAAGAAGGACCTGAATCACATAAGGCTAAAAATGGTACGCCAACTATGGGCGGGATTGTTTTTGTGTTAGCTGCGATTTTAGGAACATTGATTAGTACATTGATTTTTGATATTGATAATATCTTTAATCCAGAATTGATTTTAACAACGATCGTTTTAGTTGGTTATAGTTTGATTGGACTAATCGATGATGCTTTAATTATTGTCAAGCATAGTAATAAAGGATTACCACCATTAGCTAAATTATTAGCACAGATTGCATTAGCAGTTATTTGTTATTTTTATGCAATGAATTTTATTCCTGGATTTACATCTGTAGTTACTATTCCGCTAATAGATATTAATATTGATTTTGGTTATTTTTATCCAGCTTTGATTTTAATCATGTTTGCAGGTGAAAGTAATGGTGTTAATTTATCTGATGGATTAGATGGATTAGCTACAGGACTTTCAATGGTAGCAATTGCACCGTTTATTATTTTTGCAATCATGACAAAAGATTATACTTTGGCAAGTTATGCTACAGCAATGGTAGGAGCATTGCTTGGGTTTATGATGTTTAATTATCATCCAGCAAGAATTTTTATGGGTGATGTTGGATCGCTCGGTCTAGGCGGTTTTTTAGCAGTGCTGGCGATTCTTACTAAACAAGAATTATTATTGATTTTAGTTGGCGGAGTTTTCTTGATGGAAACTTTATCAGTAATCATTCAGGTAGGTTCGTTTAAATTGCGTGGAAAACGTGTATTTAAAATGGCACCAATTCACCATCATTTTGAAATGTTAGGCTGGTCAGAACAGCAGGTTACTATTTCATTTTGGTTTATTGGATTTATTTGTGGGATATTATCGATTGTAATTGGAGTGTTATAAAATGTTAACAGGAAAAAAGGTATTAGTAATTGGTCTAGCTAAAAGTGGTAAAGCGGCAATTAGACTGCTGCATAAACTTAATGCGGCAATTACAGTAAATGAATTTAAAGAAGCTAAGGATATTCCTGATTATCAGCAGTATATTGATATGGGAATTGAAATGGTAACAGGGTCACATCCTGATGAATTATTTGAACGTGATTTTGATTTTGTAATTAAAAATCCGGGTATCAATTATCACAAGTCGTTTATTTTAAGGCTGAAGGAAAGAAAAATACCAGTTTATACAGAAATTGAATTAGCTTTTCAGGTTGCTAAGAAGCAACACTATATTGGTGTAACTGGTACTAATGGTAAAACAACAACAGTTACTTTAATTGATAAAATATTAAAAGGACAGTATGCTAATGTCCATTTAGCTGGTAATGTGGGAACACCTTTATGCGATATCGTTTTAGAACATAATCTATTAGAGGAGGAAAACCATTATATTGTAATTGAAATGAGTAATTTTCAATTACTTGATATAGATACTTTTAAACCTCATATTTCAACGATTATTAATTTAACGCCGGATCATTTAGATTATATGGCTTCACTTGACGAATATTATGCTTCAAAAACAAATATTTATAAAAATACTGATCAAAATGACTATTTTGTTATTAATCAAGATGATTCAGTATTATTAAAATATTTAAAGAAATATCCAGTTCCATGTAATCAAATTACGATGTCATTAATTAATAATGCTGATTGTATGATTAAGGATAACACAATTTATTATCAAGGCGAATTTATTATTGATCTTAATGATATTAAGGTGGTAGGTAATCATAATATCCAAAATATTATGATTGCAATTTGTATTGCTAAAAAATGTGGTGTAACTAACGAAATTATCAATCAGGAAATTGCTTCATTTATTGGCGTTGAGCATCGCATTGAATTTGTTAAAGAAGTGAAAGGAATTAGAGTGTATAATGACTCTAAAGCTACTAATACTGATGCTAGTATTATTGCTTTGAAAGCCTTTGATCAACCTGTTATATTATTGATGGGTGGTTTTGATAAAGGTTTAGATCTCCAGGAAATGGCAACTTACAATAATAAAATTAAACGTTTAGTTACTTTTGGGGCTGCAGGTAAACGCTTTAAAGATGAAATGCATGTTGAAAATAGCATTTGTCTAAAAAATCTTGAAGAAGCTACGCTAGAAGCGATTAATAGTGGACAGCCAGGTGATATTGTTTTATTATCACCGTCAACAAGCAGTTTTGATGAATTTACTGGTTATGAACAGCGGGGAAGAGTGTTTAAAGAAATTGTTAATAAAATCCTGTAACAAAGATTACAGGATTTTAGTTTTTGGTTTTAAATTATAGAATTATGATGACGATAATTGTATAATTTAAGTGGAGGGATAAAGGAAATGAAAAAAATTTATAATTGGATCTTAAATAATAAATTTAAGACATGTGTTTTAGCTGTTTTATTATTAGGGGTAATTGGACAAAGTTATAAACAACCCAAATTTGAATTAAAAAAAGAGATAATTAATCTTGAGTATGGTGAAAAATTAGATGATATTGAAACTTATGTTAAAGTAGATGATTTAGATGATCTTTCATATAGTTGTAATACAATTGATGAAAATGATCAATATCCTGAAGTTGGTAAACATGTAATAAAATATAAATATCGTGGTAAAACTAAAGAATTAAAAATAGATGTAAAAGATACCACTGCACCAAAACTGACGAAATTAAATGATGTTAATATTATTGAAAGTGATAATGTAAACTATGAAAATTATATTGATGTAGATGAATTGTCCGATTATAAAGTTGAAGTTGATGATCGTGATGTAAATTACTCATTAGCAGGTACATATAATGCAAATATAAAAATAACAGATAAGTATGGTAATTCGTCAGATATTACACTTCCTGTTATAATTAATAAATTAGAATTAGAAATTTCGGCTAATTCATTAATTTTAGAGACTGATCAAAGTAATAAAATAGATATTAAAACAAATAGTAATGTACCTGTGCAGTATTCTTCAAGTGATGAATCTGTAGTAAGTGTAGATAATAATGGAAATATAAAAACTTTAAGAGCAGGTAATGCTACGATAACAGCTAGAATTAATGAAAGATCTGTGGTTTGTGATGTTACTGTTAAAGATAAATATACATCTAAAGTACCTTCTATTAGTAGTAGTAATAATGATGATGTTTCTTATACAGTATATATTACTAAAACTGGTGATTGTTATCATAGTAGTAATTGTGGATATTTATCTAGAAGTAAAATTTCGATATCTAAATCATCTGCAGTTTCACAGGGGTACCGTCCTTGCAGTAGATGCAATCCATAAAATATAAAAATTAATGTTGTTAAGTTTAAAAAATAAAAGGACATAGTGTAACAAGATACTTATTCGATAATGGGTAATAAAGTTTAATACAAACAATAAAGATGATTTAAAATTAAATCATCTTTATTGTTTGTAACCTAAATTAAGAAAAGAACAGGTAACAAAATTATCCCATCTGCTGCTATTTTTGGTTTTCTTTATAAGCAAGAATAGCAAATACTCCATTTATAAAATATTTAAATTCTTTAATAGTATTTTCAAGATATTCAATACCACTTTGTTCAATATGATAATATACTCTAATTCTTCGATTTATAATCTCTTCTCTACTTGTGATATAGCCTTTTTTTAAAAGATTATATACTATTGGATATAAAGTGCTTTCTTTGATATTTAGCGTGTTATTTGAAAATTTGCGTATTAATTTTACTATTTCATAACCATAGCAGTCTTTTTGCTTAAGAATACTAAGTACAAGCATATCAGTTTTAAAATAAGAATTTGCTCTCACAACAACATCACCCCATATATATTATAATGTATATAAAGAAATAAAACAAATAATATTATCATGTATGTATATTATGAATTTAAGAAACGATGGCGAACGGTAAATAAAATGTCTTGAATAAAAATATTATAGGTAAATTAAAAGTGAATCTGGTATTTTATATTTATTTTAAGATCTTTTTATTACTATTTGATTAGAATAAAAAGCTTTTTTCATTTATTAAAATTATCAATCATATACTTATATTGGAGGTAAGTATATGAAAAGTAAAAGAGTAGTCATCTCAGTACTGATAATTGTTGTAATAGGCTTAATGATGGTATATAGTGCTTCTAATATTTGGGCTGGCTATAAATTTAATGATTCACTGTATTACATTAAACGACAGGGAATTTTTGCAGTGATTGGTATAATTGCGATGTTTGTTTTTGCTAAAATTGATTATCATGTTTATCAAAAGAATGCAAATAATCTTTTGACTGGTTCTTTTATCTTGATGATTTTAGTATTGATTCCAGGAATTGGGGCAGTAAGAGGGGGATCAAGAAGCTGGTTTAATTTAGGAATAATTTCTTTACAGCCTTCAGAGCTGTTTAAAATCGCAATGATTATTTATAGTGCTAATTATATTGGTAACCATTATCATGAATTAAAAAAGTTAAAAGCCAGTTTTAAATTATTGCTGGTATTAGGTTTAGGATTTGGCTTGATTATGCTGCAACCGGATTTTGGAAGTGGAGTAGTTATGGCTTGTTCAATTATTGTTATGTTAATTGTTAGTCCGTTTCCATTTAAATATTTTATTATGCTGGGAGCTGTTGGTGTAGTTGGGATAGTTTTGATGATTGCTTCTGCTCCTTATCGATTGGCACGAATTGTGGCATTTTTAAATCCTTTTGCTGATCCATTGGGCAGTGGATTTCAGATTATTCAATCGTTATATGCAATTGCTCCTGGGGGAATATTAGGAGTAGGGTTTAATAATAGTGTACAAAAACATTTTTATTTGCCAGAACCTCAGACAGATTTTATTTTTGCAATCTTTTTGGAGGAGTTTGGTTTGATTGGTGGAATCTTATTGGTAAGTCTTTATGGTTATTTGTTCATTACAGTATTTAGTCAGGCTACTAAAGTAAAAGATTTATTTGGAAGTTTTTTAATGATAGGAATTATTTCAATGATTGGAATTCAGACTTTAATTAATCTTGGAGTTGTGGTAGGATTATTTCCGGTAACAGGTGTTACACTTCCATTAATGTCATATGGAGGATCGTCATTGACGATTACGCTTATTGCTGTAGGAATTGTTTTAAATATTTCAAAATCAATGTATTAATGATATACTATTGCATAGAGGTGAGACGATGAAAGTAATTGTTGGAGCTGGCGGAACAGGAGGGCATCTTTACCCTGCTTTGGCGCTGGTTGATTATATAAAAGAAAAAGAGCCAGATAGCGAATTTTTGTTTGTGGGAACTAAAGATCGTTTAGAATCAGTTGTAGTTCCTCAACAAGGATATGATTATGTAGGGTTAAATGTTCGAGGATTAGTTGGTAATCCAATAAAAAAAGGAATTGCCGCAGCTGTTTTTGTAAAATCTATTTTTACAGCTAAAAAAATAGTAAAAAAATTTAATCCTGATATTGTAATTGGGTTTGGTGGTTATCCAAGTGCTAGTGTTGTTGAAGCTGCTAGTAGATTAGGCTATAAGACGATGATTCACGAACAAAATTCAATTATTGGTTTAACTAATAAGATTTTAATCAAACATGTAAATAAGATTGTTTGCTGTTATGATTTAGCTTATAAGCATTTTCCTAAAGATAAAACTTATAAGTTAGGTAATCCAAGGGCTAGTGTTATTGCTTCGATTAAACCTAAGGATATTTTTCAAAAATATGGTCTAGATAAAAATAAGCCTTTAGTAACAGTTGTAATGGGATCATTAGGTTCAAAATCAGTTAATGAAAAGATGTTAGAATCATTGCGCAGCTTTGAAAAAAAAGATTATCAGGTATTATATGTAACAGGAAAATCTTATTTTGAAGAAATGAATGTTAAATTAGGAAATCTAAATCATAATGTCAAACTAGTTCCTTATATAGATGATATGCCTTCAGTTTTAAAAAATACAACATTGGTTGTATCAAGAGCTGGTGCTTCAACCATTGCAGAAATCACTTCAATTGGTATACCAGCAATTTTAATCCCAAGTCCTTATGTTGCTGCTAATCATCAGGAATATAATGCTCGTGAACTGGCTGATCGAAATGCAGCAATGATGATTCTTGAAGATGATTTAAATAGTAAGGATTTTGTAGAAAAAGTAGATCGCATTTTGAATAATCAGATAGTTCAGGAAAGTATGCAAAAAAATGCTAAAGCATTAGGAAAACCTAATGCTCTTGATGATATATATAAATTAATAAAAAAGATGATAGGAGCTTAAAATGAAGTTTTCAAAAATAAAAGATGATTTGATTGATTTAGATATTGGAAAAATAATTGAGGATGAACCACTTTATAAACATACTACTTATAAAGTAGGCGGACCAGCAAGAATTTATTTGATGGTTAAAGATATTGAAAGTTTAGTAACGGCAATTAAATATTGTCGTAAACATCGAATTAAACATATGATAATTGGTCGTGGTTCTAATTTGTTATTTTCAGATAAAGAATACGAAGGAGTAATCATCTCTTTAAATGAATGTTTTGATAAGATTGAAATAAATGGTTCAATTATTAAAGCCCAGGCTGGTGTACCAATGATTTCATTAGCTTATCAAGCTGCTAAAACAGGGCTTAGCGGCTTTGAGTTTATGGGAGGAATTCCTGGATCTATTGGTGGTGGCGTTTTTATGAATGCAGGTGCTTATAAATTTGATATTGCCAGTGTGATAAAAACAGTTACCTTATTAAATGAAAACTGCGAAGTAGTAGTTTATGACAGGGAGCAGATGCAATTTTCTTATCGTCATTCTATTTGTCAGGATAATCATAAATTAATTATTCTTGAAGCTAAATTTGAATTAACGACTAAAGATCCAAATGAAATCAAAGCGGTTTTAGATAAACGAAAAGAGAGAAGAATGGCAAGTCAGCCTTGGAATATGCCTAGTGCTGGAAGTGTTTTTAGAAATCCAGAAACTAAAGCAGCCTGGCAGTATATTGATGAATGTGGTTTAAGAGGGTATGAAATAGGCGGTGCTCAAGTATCGCCAAAGCATTCTAATTTTATTGTTAACAATGGTTATGCTAGCGCTAAAGATATTTATGATTTGATTATGTTAGTACAGGAAAAAGTATATGAACAGTTTAATGTTAAATTAAAACGTGAGGTTGGTTTGATTAATTGGGAGTAAGAGTATGGCAAGAAAGCAGCAAACAATCTATAATGACTATGATCGTAATCAGGTTAAAGCAATTTTAAAAAAAAGAAGAGCTAGACGCAGAAAAAGAAGATTAAAAATATTATTAATTATTTTAATAATTATTTTGATTATTGCTTTTTTTGTAAGTGATTATAGTCGTTTGAAATCGATTACTGTTAGCGGTAATAATCGGGTAGAACGTCAGGAAATTATTGATGCTGCCAAAATCAAATTACATCAGGATTATACTTTTTTTACAAATACTGATGTGATTGCAGCAAAAATAAAAAAGGTATCTTTGGTTAAGGATGCACGGGTTTCTAAAAATATATTTGGTGAAATCTCAATTAAAATAGTTGAAGCAGATCCAATTGGTCAATGTATAATTGATGGTGTTTTGTATGTAATCGATGAAACAGGACGTGTTACCAAGGATGAAGAAGGTAAATTTGTAAGTTATGTACAGCGCTGTCCGCGTTTAAATAATTTTGATTATGATCATTTAGAGGCGTTTAGTAAAGAATTTGTCAAACTTCCTACACAAGTTATAAATCAGGTTTCAGATATAAATTATGCGCCATTATCGGCAGATGAAACACGTTGTGAGTTTATTATGGATGATGCAAAAATTTTATATTTGCGTTATGATGATATGGCTGATCAATTAAAAGGAAATTATTATGCTTTATTGATGGAAAAATATCCTGATGATAAATATTATGATTTTTTAGGGAAATATGTGTATCGCAGCAAGTAATTTTTTTACTTATGATAATTAAAGGAGTTTAAAAACCGTCGTTTTTATGCTAGAATTGTATATATTAAGAAAAGGAGATACGTGATGAAAAATATTTACGCTGTTTTGGACATCGGTAGTGCAACATTAAAGTTCCTTGTTGCAGAAGTAAGTAACATTAATGTAAATGTATTATTTGTTAAAACAATTCCTAGTCATGGCGTGAAAAAGGGAATTATTGAAGATGACCGTATCTTAACACGTGATATACGAAAAGTGATTGATGAAGCAGAAGCTTTTTTGGAAACAAAAATTACTAGTGTTGCTTTAACAATTCCAACGATAAAAGCTAAATTATATCAAAGTGACAGTAGTATCAGTCTTTTGGAGGGAGGTTCTAAAATCACTAGTGATGATATTGTTAGGGTCTTACGCTTATCATCAAAGTTTAAACGTTCTAAAGATGAAGAAGTAGTATCGATTATTCCAGTTAGATATCATAGTGATAAGGGAGCAACGATTGAGGCTCCAATTGGAGAGATTTCAAGAAACCTAATTGTCGATTCACTAGTTATTACAACTAGTAAGGAATTGCTTTATCCATATATTTCAGTAGTAGAGAAATGTGGAATTGAGGTACTTGATATTACTATCAATGCTTTTGCCTGCGCTAAGGAAGCATTCGATGCAGTCTATCTTCAAGAAGGTGCAGTTTTAATCGATATGGGTTATAAGACTTCAACAGTTTCGTTTTATAAAGATGGATATTTACAATACTTGACAGTATGTCAGGTTGGAGGGTATGATTTTACTAGAAATATTGCACAAAATATGCAAATTTCTATGAATCAGGCTGAAGCTTATAAAATTAAGTATGGTTCATTAGATATTACCAAAGGTCAAAACGACATTATTCATACTACTGTTGTAGATGGTCAAAAACGTGATTATACACAGCAGGATCTGGCAGATTTATTACATGAAACTGCATATGAGGTAATGAATAAAATAAAAGAAAAAATAGCTGTGATCGATGATGGAGGCAAATATGAGACTTTAATTGTTGGGGGTGGCGGTGAATTGGAGATGCTTGATACCATTGCTAGTGAAGTATTAGGGTGTCCAGTTAGAATATATCGTCCAGAAACAATTGGAGCTCGTGATATGTCATTAGTAGCAGCAATTGGAATGATTTATTATTTAATGGAAAGAAAACAGATTGTTGGTGAATATACACCATCACTGGTTTTACCGGATATTACAAGCACCATGTCAATTAGATTTAAGGGTTTGACAAAAACAACCCCTAAAAATCAAAATGGCAAGGTATCAAAGTTATTAGATTCGTTTTTTAGTGAAGATTAATATAAAAAGAGAGGAAACAAGTTATCATGAGTGAAGAATTAGGATTTGAACAAGTAGCACGAATTAAAGTGATTGGTGTTGGTGGTGGTGGTAACAACGCTGTAAATCGAATGGTGGAAGAAGGAGTAGAAGGGGTAGAATTCTATGTTGCTAATACTGATTTACAAGTGTTAAAACGTTCACCAGTTAAAAACAAAATTGAATTAGGTCGTGACTTGACTAAAGGATTAGGAGCTGGAGGGGAACCAGAAATTGGTAAAAAAGCAGCTCTTGAATCTGAGGCTGATATTCGTCAGGTCTTAGAAGGTGCTGATATGGTATTCATTGCTGCTGGTATGGGTGGTGGAACTGGAACTGGTGCTGCTCCTGTTTTTGCTAAGATTGCTCGTGAGTTAGGGGCGTTAACAGTAGGGGTAATCACAAAACCATTTACTTTTGAGGGAATGAAAAGAAAGAAGCAGGCGATTGCTGGGATTGAGGAATTACGTGCTAATGTAGATTCAATTATTACAGTATCAAATGACCGCCTATTACAATTGATTGGCGGACGTCCAATGCAGGAAGCTTTTAGAGAGGCTGATAATGTTTTACGTCAAGGGGTACAAACAATTACTGATTTAATTGCAATTCCGGCGTTTATCAACCTTGATTTTGCAGACGTTTCGGCAGTTATGAAAAATCGTGGAAATGCTTTGATTGGTATTGGTATGGCTTCAGGTGATGATAAAGCTAAAGAGGCAGCTAAACGGGCTATTTCTTCACCTTTATTAGAAGTCTCAGTGGCTGGTGCTAAAGATGCAATTATTAATGTAACAGGTGGACCAAATATTTCGTTATTTGATGCTAATATTGCTTTGGAAACCATTTCTCAAGAAGTTGGTGATGATATTAATACATATTTAGGTATTGCAATTAATGATAATTTAGATGATGATATTATTGTTACGGTTATTGCAACTGGTTTTGAAGAAGAAAAAGAGGATGAATTTGAACAACGTGCTAATATGTTAAAATCACGCAGCAGTGAAGATGTAGTACCATTGTCTGCACGTTTTGAAATGGACGATGATGAGGATGATGGTGATTTTCCACCTGCATTCATCAAAAATAGAAGAATTTAAATAAGCTAACTCGGTTAGCTTATTTTATTAAAAAGGGGATATAAAAATGAAAAAAATAGGTTTTATTGGTATGGGTAATATGGCTAGTGCTATTGCTGGGGGAATTATTAAAAGTGGTTTTATTGATGGACAAAAGGTTTATGCATTTGATATTGATCGAGTAAAACTAGCTAAAATGAATGATGAATTTGATATTCAGGGCTGTGATAGTGAAATTGATTTAGTTGATAAAGTAGATTTAATTGTTATTGCAGTCAAACCCAATATTGTTGAAGAAGTTATAACTAAGATCAAAGATAATTTAGCAAATAAAGCAGTTATTTCAATTGTGGCAGGGTACAATAATGATAGATACAATCAATTATTTTTATCTACAACACGTCATTTGACAATTATGCCTAATACACCAGCTTTGGTGTTGAATGGAATGACATTATTTGAAAAAGAAAATTCACTAACAAAAGAAGAACTAGAGTTTGTTAAAAAGATGTTTTCTAGTATTGGTGAAGTAGTGGTGCTGCCTAGTTATCAAATGAAAGCAGGCGGCAGTATTAGCGGTTGTGGACCTGCTTTTGTATATATGTTTATTGAAGCAATGGCAGATGGTGGTGTAAGTTTAGGGTTACCTCGTGATGTTGCTTATAAACTTGCAAGCCAAACCTTGGTTGGTTCAGGAATGATGCAAAAAGCGACTAATCTTCATCCAGGTATTTTAAAAGATCAGGTTTGTTCACCAGGGGGAATTACAATTAAAGGTGTAGAGACGTTAGAAGAAAATGGTTTTAGAAATGCTGTTTTTAAGGCGATAAAAGAATCAAATTAGTATCCTATTTATTTAGGATACTTTTTCTTTTACTGACATATTTTTAAACTTAAAAGAGATATGATAATTAGGGGTGAAGAGATGGAGGTATATATAGAATTTACTTATATAAGCAGTTTTTTAATTATTTTAGTAGCATTAGAGATGATGGGAATGTTACTTAGTATAGAAATGTCTTATTTACAGGTATTAAAACATAGTTTTTTATTAAGTTTAATTATTTTGCTATTATATGTAGATAAATATAGTTGGGCTGTTTTAATTATTTGGATGATTATTTTTTATTGTTTGTATCACAAGCAAATATTTTTATATTATCCCATCTTCATTTTTATTTATTTTTCAATTTTGTTTTTTACTAGTTCTCTTATTCCTGAAGCTTTTATTTATAATGGTGTTTTAATTACACCATTAAAATCAAGTAGTATGATGTTGTTTGTAATTAGTTTGCTAGTGGTTTTGATGCAGGTAATGTTTATTATTTATTTGAAAAGAAAGGTAAGAATTAATAGTTATTTGTATCCGATTGAATTAGGTTATAATGGTAAGGAATATTTATTTGAAGGTTTTTTAGATAGTGGAAATGAGGTTTATTATGACGGCTTTCCATTGATTTTGATAAAAACAGGAATAATTGAACAGTATGATATTATTGATGTTATGGAATTAAATGATTTAAGAAGTAATCTAATTGAAGTTATAAAAGTGGATCAGTTAGTTGTTAATAAGCAAGTATTAAAAGATGTTTATGTGGGAATTATTACAGGAATTCATTATGATTGTTTATTAAATAAGGCGTTAATGGGAGGAATTTTGTAATGATAAAATTTATTTTAAAACTATTAAATAAAACTAGATATCTTTATTATATTGGTAGACATGATATTTTACCGCCACCACTTAAAAGTCTAGAAGAAAAAGAAGCTTTAGACAGATTGTCTAAGGGTGACAGCGAAGCCCGTGATTTACTGATTGAACATAATTTACGTCTAGTAGTTTATGTTGCTAAAAGATATGATACAAGTCAAAACGGTGGAATTGAAGATTTAATCAGTATTGGAACGATTGGTTTAGTAAAAGCAATTAATACTTTTAAAGCTGATAAAAATATTAAATTAGCTACCTATGCTTCACGATGCATTGAAAATGAAATTTTGATGTTTTTAAGAAAGAACAATAAATTAAGACATGAAATATCATTAGATGAACCATTGAATATTGATTATGACGGTAATGAATTATTGTTATCAGATATTATTGGAACTGATAGCGATATTGTTAAAAATGAATTAGAACAAAGTGATCAAAAAACAATGTTCTATGAAGCATTTAAAGATTTGTCAAAACGTGAAAAAGAAATTTTGATGTTTAGGTATGGTTTGATGAATTATGATGAATTAACGCAAAAAGATGTAGCTAAAATGATGGGAATTTCACAATCTTATATATCAAGACTGGAAAAGAAAATTATAAAAAAATTAAGAAATAAATTAAATTATAATGAAATAAAATAAGTATAAATTTGTCATATTTGCTAAAAATAATGATGAAAGAAGGCAAATATGAATAATTATCAAGTTATTATAAATGGTTATCATGAACCAAAAAAGAAACTTACAACTAAAGAAACATATAAATTAATAGATCAGTATCAAGCTACTAAAGATCCAGCGATTAAAGAAATATTAGTCAATGATAATACTAAATTAGTCATTTCAATGACTAAACGTTTCTATGGACGATGTGATAGTAGTGAAGACTTATTTCAAGTTGGGATGATCGGCTTAATTAAAGCTATTGAAAACTTTGATACTAGTTACGGGTTAAAGTTTTCAACTTATGCAGTTCCTTTAATTATTGGTGAGATGAAACGTTATTTACGAGATAATCATCAAATTAAAATATCACGTTCAATTCGTGATTTAGCCTATAAAATTTTAAAGGTGAAAGACCGTTATTTGGTTAAATTCCAACGTGAGCCGACAGTTAAAGAATTGTCTCATGAATTAGAAGTTGAGCAAGATGCGGTTATTGAAGCTCTTTTATCAACTAACAGTATTTCTTCGTTACAAGAAGAAGTTAAGAATGATGATGGTAATAATTTGAAGATGATTGATTCCTTAAGTGATGATAAAACAGTTGTATCGAGAACTAATGAAAAGATTGATTTGTATGATGCATTAAGAATGCTTGATCAAAAAGAACATCAAGTAATAAAACAGAGATATTTCGAAGGTTTATCACAAAGTGAAATTGCTAAAGAATTATTTATTTCACAGGCTCAAGTATCAAGAATTGAAAGAAAAGCGTTAAACAATCTACATAATTACCTAAAATAGGCATATATTATAATGGTGATTTGATGAGATTTGTAAAACTGCAATCAAAAGATGTAGTCAATGTAGTTGATGGCTGTAAAGTAGGGTTTATCAGTGATATTGAAATAGATTGGTGTACAAGAACTATTCAGGCTATAGTTGTAGAAAAATACAGTTTTTTTAAATTATTTTGTTTTTTTAAAGAAGCGCCATGTATCGTTATACCATTTGAGTGTGTAGTGAGCATTGGTGGTGATGTTATTCTGGTTTCAATTGAGCCATAGGTAGTTAAAGACAATGTAATTTTATTTGGAATTATGTTGTCTTTTTGGTTTTTAGATTTGAAGATAATGTGAATTTATTTTTTTTAAAAGAGAGATGTTAATTATACTTTTATGATGTGTTTTTTTGTGCTATAATGAGCTGGTAATGAAATAAGGAGGATTACTTCATGGGATACGGACAAAAAGTAAAAAAATGGTTCTTTGATGAAGATGGTGATGAAGTTGAAGAATACGATGAAGTAGAGATTGATACTGAGCCAAAAACCAGTTTATTTGAACAAGCTAAATTTTCAAAAACTAGTGATGCTATAAAAGCATTAAATGCTAATAAAGATAGTCAATTAATTTTATTTGAACCTAGAGCTTTTGCTGAAACACAAGATATTGCTAATTATTTAAAACAGAAAAAAGCTGCTGTAATTAATTTACATCGTTTACAAAAAGAACAGTCTAAACGTGTGGTAGATTTTTTAAGCGGAGTAATCTTTGCAATTGAAGGAGATATTCAACGAATTGGGCCTAGAATTTTCTTATGTACGCCTAAAAACATCGGTGTTTCAGGAACAATTGATTTAGATGAAGAGGATACAGATGAATAAATAAGTATTAGTTATACTAATACTTTTTAATTATGTTTGAGCATTTTAAAGGTGAAGAAGTTTTTGTTAAAAAGGTTCTAGAATTTAAAGATCAGGCTTTAAATAAACAAAGAATTGTTTTAACAAAGTTTTTAAACCCATATCATCAATCAATTGTTTATAGTGTTATTGGTAAATCTGATGATTTAATAGTTTTAGAAGATGGAGGTTTAATTAATAGTGAGGCTAAAAGATTGATTATTGCACCATCATTTTATCAAATTGAAAAAGTGGATTTTGAAATAGCGTTAGTTAAAATTACATATGCTAAGCCTTTTGGTAAATTGGGTCATCGTGATATTTTAGGAGCTTTGATGTCTTTGGGGGTTAAAAGAGAGTTATTTGGGGATATTTATGAATATAATGATGATTTTTATGTTGCTATGGATTTGAAAATTTATGACTATGTTAAAGATAATCTTACGATGATAAAAAAAAGTAAAGTGAAATTATCTTTGTCTGATGAAAAAATTGAAATCATTCATCAATATACAAGTAAAACATTTATTGTTTCTTCGCTTCGCCTTGATAAAATAGTTAGCAGCTTTTATAACCTGCCTCGAAACAAAGCTGTAAGTTATATTCATGCAGGTTTTGTAAAAGTTAATCATAAAGAAGTTGAAGAAATAAGTTATTTGTGTAATAATAGTGATATAATATCGCTTCGGCGTTATGGTCGTGTTAAATTTATAGATACTAAAAGAAAAACAAAACAGGATAATTACGTTGTAGAAGGATATTTTTATAAGTAAGGGAGTGAGACGATGAAAGAAATAAAAAAGCAGTTTAGAGGCTATGATATGCAGACAGTTGATAATTTGATGATTGATTATGAAGATCAAATTAATAAGTTAAAAAGGCAGGTGGCCGCTTTAACAAATGAACTTGATCATGCCAAAGAACAAAATTCTTTATTGCAGCATCGTGTCAACATTACTGAAAAAACAAATGAAGAGATAGCTCGTTTAGCTTTAAAAGAAGCTAGTGCTTTAATTGATAAAGCCAAACGAAATGCCAATATGATTTTAAAAGAATCATTAGATTATGTTCGTTCACTTTCAAGTGAAATGAATGATTTTAAGGATCAGGCAATTAAGTTCCGATCATCGGTTCAAAAAATGTCACAGGATATTTTGGATACGATTGATAATTCGGAAGTCTTTAATCTTATTAACGAAGAAGATGAAGATGAATAAATACGATGAAAGAGACTGTTTATAATAAGATGTTTATAGAGAGCTGATGGCTGGTGTAAATCAGTAACTATTATTATAATGAATCACTCTGGAGTAGCACCTTGAAATTAGTAGGGGTCGCCGTTGATCGCGTTAAGATTATAAAGTGCGTATTGTAAAATACGAATTAAGGTGGTACCGCGATACATTCGTCCTTTTTAAGGACGTTTTTTATTTTATGGAGGAGAAAAATGAATTATAAAGACACATTATTGATGCCAAAAACAGACTTTGAAATGCGTGGGAATCTTCCTAAAAAAGAACCTGGGTATGTAAGTCGCTGGCAAGAAGCAAACATGTATGAAAAAGTTGTTAAACAAAATGAAGGCAAAGATGCTTTTGTTTTCCATGATGGGCCACCATATGCTAATGGAAATATGCATATGGGACATATGTTAAACAAAGTCATTAAAGATGTAATCTGTCGTTACAATAATATGGAAGGGCGTTATACCCCATATATTCCTGGTTGGGATACTCATGGTTTACCTATTGAAAATGCAATCCAAAAATTAGGTGTTAATCGTAAAGAAATGTCTACGGCGGCATTTAGAGAAAAATGTGATGAGTATGCTCATGAGCAGGTTAATAAACAAAAAGAACAATTAATTAGAATGGGAACATTTGCAGATTATAAACATCCATATTTAACTTTAACACCAGAATTTGAAGCTAATCAAATTGATGTATTTGCTAAAATGGCAATGGATGGATTGATCTTTAAAGGATTGAAACCAGTATACTGGTCACCATCAAGTGAATCTGCTTTAGCTGAAGCAGAAATTGAATATCATGACATCAAAAGTCCAACTATCTTTGTAAAATTCCAAGTTAAAGATGGTAAAGGAATCTTAGATAATGATACTTATTTTGTTATTTGGACAACTACACCTTGGACAATTCCTGCAAATCTTGCTATCTGTTTAAATGAAGTATATGACTATGCTTTAGTTGAAACAGATAAAGGAAAATTAATTGTTTTAGATGAATTAGTTGATTCATTGATGGAAAAATTCGAAATTACTGAATATAAAGTAATTAATCATTTTAAAGGAAAAGAATTAGAAATGATTACTTGTAAACATCCTTTATATGATCGTGAATCATTGATTATTTTAGGAGACCATGTTACTGCAGAAGCTGGAACTGGATGTGTTCATACAGCACCAGGGTTTGGGGCTGATGACTTCTTTGTTGGACAAAAATATGGATTGCCAGCTTATTGTAATGTTGATGAACATGGTTGTATGATGGCTGATTGTGGTGAATGGTTAGAAGGCCAATATGTTGATGATGCTAATAAAACAGTAACATTAAAACTTGATGAATTGGGAGTTTTATTAAAATTAGAATTCATTACCCATAGTTATCCACATGACTGGCGGACTAAAAAACCAATTATTTTTAGAGCGACTGATCAATGGTTTTGCTCATTAGATAAAATTAGAGATAAATTATTAAATGAAATCGATAAAGTAAACTGGCTAAATGAATGGGGTCATATTCGTATTTATAATATGATCAAAGAGCGTGGTGACTGGTGTATTTCTCGTCAAAGATCATGGGGGGTACCAATTCCAATTATTTATTGTGAAGATGGAACACCAATCATGGAAGAAAAGGTATTCAAACATATTTCTGATTTATTTAGAAAACATGGTTCAAATGTCTGGTTTGAACGTGATGAAAAAGATTTATTACCAGAAGGATATACTAATGAACATTCACCAAATGGTATCTTTAAAAAAGAAAAAGATATTATGGATGTTTGGTTTGATTCTGGATCAAGTCATACTGGATGTATGTTAGAAAGAGGATATCCATATCCAGTAGATTTATATTTTGAAGGTAGTGATCAGTATCGTGGCTGGTTTAACTCATCACTGATTGTTGGTACTGCTGCCCATGGATGTGCACCATATAAAACAGTTTTATCACATGGTTTTGTTTTAGATGGTAAAGGAAATAAAATGTCTAAATCTTTAGGTAATACAGTTGATCCAATTAAATTAGTTAATCAGTATGGTGCTGATATTGTAAGATTATGGGCTACATCAGTAGCATATCAGCAAGATGTTCGTATCAGTGATGAAATTATGAAACAGATTTCTGAAAACTATCGTAAGATTAGAAATACATTGCGTTTTGTTCTTGGTAACTTAAATGATTTTAAACAGGTAGATTTAGTGTCTGTTGAAAAACTAACTGATGTTGATAAATATATGTTAGTTGAATTAAATAATTTAATTGATGGATATCATCAAGCTTACGATAATTATGATTTTGCTGATGCTAACCAGCAAATCTTAAATTACTTTACTAATTTATTGAGTTCATTCTATATGGATTTTACTAAAGATATTCTTTATATTGAAAAAGCAGATAGTTTACGTAGAAGACAAGTACAAACAGTATTATATTATCATGCTAAGACAATGATGAAGTTAATCTCACCAGTATTAGTATTTACTGCTGAAGAATTACATGATCATTTCCATTGTGATGATCAAAAAGCTGAATCTGTTTTCTTAGAACCGAATGTAGAAAAAGTATCAATTGAAAATAGTAACGAGTTAAAAGAATATTTTGATCGTTTCTTATTGTTACGTAAAGATGTTTTAAAAGCATTAGAAGGATTACGTAATGAAAAAGTAATTAAATCAAATATGGAAGCTAAAGTAACTATTTCATTAAAAGATGAATTTAAAGATATGGCTTCAATGTTAAATGATTTGAAACAATTATTTATTGTAGCTAAAGTTGAATTAGTAGATGATACATCACTAGAAGAATTTGATAGTGCTTATATTAAGGTTGAAAAATTCAATGGTCATCAATGTCCTCGCTGTTGGAACTATTTTGAAGAAGATGAAATGGAAGGCGAATTATGTCATCGTTGTCATGATGTAATTAATGGATAGTAAAAAATAAATACAGTGAAAAAGACAATGAATCAGTTTGAATACTAGATTGCATTGTCTTTTTATTGTAATCAGGTTTTATCACAAACAAAAAGAGACTAATAACCATATAATAATTTATATATCGTTATTGTCTTCTTTTTATAAATCAAAAGTTTAAAAATTACTTCTCCCTTATTTCTTTGTTCAATATGTCTGCAAAATCCTGTAACTCTTTTTTACCAAATTCAGTAATACTATAGGTAGTTTGAGGACGTCTATTGACAAATTCCTTTTTTACGGTTATGTAACCAGCTTGTTCAAGTTTGCTAGTATGATTAGTCATTGCACCATCAGCACATTTACAAACTTTTTTTAATTGATTATAAGTTAAGCTGGAAGTAGAAAGGCTAGCTAAAATTTGAATTCTGATTGTTGAATCAAATACTTTAGATGCTTCTACAATACTGTTAATCATATTTCCACCGATCTCCTTAATGATAATATAACAATTATCTAATCTATAATTATAATACACAATTATTATTGCATATTTTAGAAATGTTTTCAATTAAAAATGTTCGTCATAGAAAAGAATTTTTATAATATAATTAAAATAATTGATTTATATTAAGATATTTATAAATAAGAAAATGATAAATTATAAGTGTTTTTCTAACTAGGTTTATAATGTATGGCAATAAGCTGATATTATTTAAAGTTTATATGAGAGTTTTAAGTATATTTGATAATATAATAAAACATAAAATTGATATTAATATTGAAAAATATAGAAATTTTTTATCTTATATAATAAAACAATATATAAAAAGATTGAGGATAGATACTGGTAGTTTTAAGATCTTAATTTTAAACGTTTTTATTAATAATAGATATATTTATAAATTTGTATTATTTTATATTATTAGTTTATAGATATAATAATTAATTTAAAATAGATATTGTTGAAAGATGTCGAAAATGTTAAAATGAATAAGTATGTATGGAGGTTTAATTATGAGTAGTAAGTTTAAGGGGTCATTGTTATTAGTATTAGCAGCAATGATTTGGGGCAGCTCTTTTATTGTAATGAAAAGTGCGGTGGATTTTTTAACACCTAATGTATTACTTTTTATTAGGTTTTCATTAGCTACAATAATTATGGTTATCATGTTCTATAAATATGTTAAAGATACAAGTTTTAAGGATTTAAAAGGTGGAATGATTACAGGTGCATGTCTATTTTTAGCTTATTTAGTACAAACGCTGGGTTTAACTATGACGACACCTGGTAAAAATGCTTTTTTAACAGCTGTATATTGCGCAATTGTGCCTTTTCTAGTTTGGATATTTTATCATAAACGACCTGATAATTATAATTTTATAGCGGCACTGCTTTGTATTTTTGGAGTAGGACTGGTATCTTTAGATGGAGATTTATCTATTAATATGGGAGATTTATTAACGCTTGTGGGGGGGCTTTTTTACGCTTTTCATATTCTTGCAATCAAAAAATATTCTAAAGAGATGCATCCGATTAAATTGACTACTTTGCAGTTTGCTATGACTGCAGTTTTAGCATTTTTTGGTTCGATATTTTTTGAAGATATTTCACTTATTAAACAAATTGATAGCAGCATTATTTTACAAATTGGTTATTTAGCTTTTTTTGCTACAGCTGTTACTTTACTTTGTCAAAATGTTGGACAACAGTTAGTAAGTGAGTGTAATGCAGCAATATTATTGAGTTTAGAATCGGTATTTGGAGTTGCTTTTTCAGTTTTGTTATATGGTGAGATTTTAACGTTTAAGGTGTTTTTAGGATTTGTTTTAATTTTTACTGCAATTATTATTTCAGAAACAAAATTATCTTTTTTAAAGTCGAGGGGGTGAATTAGATGTTTAAAAAGATTTTTAGTTTTATTCTTACTGGATTGTGTTTATTTACTTTAGTTACACCAGTACAGGCTCTTGACAATAGTGAAGATATTGGTTTAACAGCACAATATGCTGTTGCTATTGATGCTAAAAGTGGTTTAGTACTCTACAATAAAAATATGGATGAACGAATGTATCCTGCCAGTATGACAAAAGTTATGACTGTAATTGTAGCTATTGAGATGATTAAAGATTTTGAGGCAGTGACTGTGATCAGTCAAAGTGATATTGATACAGTTTGGGAAACTGGAGCCTCATCAGCAAATTTTGAGGTAGGAGAGACTGTTACATATAATGATTTATTATTAGGAGCAATTTTACCAAGCGGAGCTGATGCAACTAGAGCTCTAGCTAATAATTTATGTGGAGGTCAGGAAGAGTTTGTCAATAAGATGAACGAACTGGCTAAAAAGCTAAAATTAAAAGACACTCATTTTATCAACACAACAGGAATTCACGACGAAAATCATTATACTACTGTACATGATATGGCGATGATTGTTAAGTATGCTGTTGAAAATGAAAAGTTTAGAGAAGTATATTCGAAACGTTTTGCTACTTCTTCGAATGGTTTGCATCAGTGGGCTAATAAATCAATGTACAATGCTAATAGAAGTCATATTGATACTAGTAGTATTTTGGGGTGTAAAAGTGGTTATACTGACGTGGCTAAGAATTGTTTATCAAGTTTAGATAAAGTAGGAGATAATGAAATTATTACTGTTGTAGGTAAATCGGTTAATAATGATGTTAAACCTAGAGCTGCTGTACAAGATACTTTGGATGTTATCAGTTATGTTAGTCAAAATTATTCAATGCAGTCAATTTTAAGTAAGGGCACTGAAGTTGAGAGTTTAGATATTAAAGTAGCTAAAAATAATCAAAAGATTTTAATTGAAAATCAAAATGATGTGATGGTTTTTTTACCTAATAATTTAAACAAAGATGACTTAGAATATAAATACTCTTTTAAAAATCTTGAAGCACCGCTAAAAAAAGGTGTTAAAGTTGGCAAACTCAATATTTATTATGGTGATTATTTATTGTATCAAGAAGAGTATTTTAGTGATAAAGCTGTTGAACGAGATATGGTGAGTGATTTTACAGGAAAAGTAATGGATTTTATTTTTCCATATGGTTTAGCAATTTTCTTAGTGATTATTTATTTTCTCATTTCTAAAATTAAAAAGCATAAAATAACAGGTTAGAATCTGTTATTTTTTTATAATTACTAATTTCAATTCATAAAGCGGTTTAAAAATTAATCTGGATTAAATGTTAAAATAATAGTGAAGAAATAGATATATAATCTCTAAAAAAACATAATATATTAATGAATGAATATGAACGACTATAAAAGCATTATAAAAACACTATCAAATATTTTTGTCATCACAATTTTTTTAACTAATTTTTCTCAATCCTAAAGGTCTTATTGATATATTCTTTGTGCTCTATTTTGAATGTCATAAGTATACACCTCTTTCTAATATATAACGTGTTTAGGAAAAAGATAATGAAGAAATATTTAAAATGGATTGTCGTTGTGACTGTTGTCATTGCCATTTTTGGTGCGATAGGTAGCAGCCCTCTAAAAGATGAGAATAACGAAGATAACAAAAAGAAGAAAAAGTATATTCTATATGTCAAACTTTAACTGCTGGTGATGTTGAATATACAGTAAATTCAATTAATTTATTCAAAAATATAGGAAAAGAATATTTGAATCATGATGCTCACGAAATGTATTTGGTTATAAATATTTCAATAAAGAACAATGACAATGAGTCGCTATCAGTATCAGGAAACTTTTTTAAATTGAAAAACCAGGGGAAAAAGAATTTTCTACAGATACAGAAGGGAATATGTATTTAGATCAAAATATTATTTATGAGACTATTGATCCTGAAGCAGCTTTAACGTGTAACAGATGTTTTGATGTCACACAAGAAACAATAGATGGTGCAGGTTTACAATTACAAGTTTAAACTAGTGTATGGGGCACTGAAAAGGGCTTGAATTTACATTAAAGTGGTGAAACCACCTTTTTATTATTTGTCAACTATAAGTTTATTTTATGAATCGAAGAATTACTAAATACACTATTATATATGATTAAATTATGTTATACTATAGATATAATTACTTTTAAAAAATAATAATTATAATTTTGTTGGTTATCGTTATATAAAAGCATAATGATGATTTAAATAGGGAAAAGGTTTTGAAAATATAAAAAATAGATAGAGGTGGTAAAATTTATTTTGCTGATAAATTAATACGAGGTGAATAAAAATGAGAAAATGTTGTCGCTGTGGTAGTGAGATGTTAGAAGAGTATGGTTTGAAAATTTGTTCGGTAATGGCTGGAGCAGCACCTGTATTGTTAAGTAAAGGACAGGGAATCATGAGTGGAGAATTAGGTAAAGTAAAAGTGGCTGTTTGTCCTAAATGTGGTGAGATTTCATTATATACTGATAATCATAAGGTATTAGAAGGAAAATAATAATATTGTTATATAAAAATGAAAGTAATTAAAATGTTTAAAAATGATATCAATATGGAAAGATTTACGAAAAAGATTATGTAATAATTGATCGTAAAAAGGGAAAATTATGGAAAATATTAAAAAGAATAAGAAAATTATAATAATTGCTGGTGTGATTGTTTTAATCGCAATTGTTATAGCTATATCATCAAATAAAAGGGCTGATAATTTAACTGCTGATGAGATTTTAACAGCTATGAAACAAAATGAAGAGTTAAAAGAGATGATTGACTCAGATATTGAGATAACAAATATTAATGATGATAGTCTTGGAATGTTGGGAAAAGACAATCGTTATATTTCAAAAGTTAAATTTATGGATTCATCTGATAAGTCTACAAAGGGAAATGATGAATATTATAGTGGTGCGATTGAAGTTTTTAACAATGTAGAAGATCTTAAGATACGAAAACAGTATCTTACTTATAATGATGAAAAACTTAATGAAAAATATTCAAGTGAAGAATATGGTAAACTTTTAACATTATTTGATAATAACTTTAAAGAAAATTATGTTTATAAAAATGGAAATGCATTACTGATTATTTCTAGAAACATTGATGAAAAAACAGCTAAAAAGTATAAAAAAGCTTTTGATGCAGTTTTAAAAGATAAGACATATGAACAAAAAGATGTACCCAGCAAAAAACAAATAACTAAATTAACAAATGAAGATAAAGACAATATAGATAAATATTTTGACGAATTATCAATACAATTAGATGAAAAAGTAGCACAACTATATCAATCTATTGATGCAGCATTGGAAGAAATAGCACAAAAGCAGTCAGAAACGGATTTAAAGGAAATGAAGGGGATTGTTGCATGCTTTGATACAGCACCACGTTATCAAGAAAAGTATAATCAATGGCAAACAAAAATTCAGGAAATAGAGCAGCAAATAGCTGCGACAAAAGCAGCTAAAGAAGCTGAAGAAGCTGCAAAAAAAGCTGCTGAAGAGGCAGAACGTCAAAGAAAAGAAACTTTAGAAAATAATCGTCATAGTGCAGGAATGTATAAAGTCGGTACAGATATTCCAGCAGGTGAATATGTATTGGTTGGTAGTGGATATTTTTCAATTGATAAAGATTCGAGTGGTCAATTATCTAGTATTATTGCTAATGATAATTTTAGTGGTAATTCTATTATTAGTGTAAGTGATGGACAATATTTGACAGTAAGAAATGCAGTTTTTTATAATATAAATTTAAACCCAGATGTAAGTACAAGTGGAGAAGGAATGTTTAAAGTTGGTCTTCATATTCCAGCTGGCGAATATAAATTAGTTGCTACTAGATCATTAGGATATTGTGAGGTATCAAATTCATCAAAACATACTATAGGATCAATTGTAAGTAATGATAATTTTTCTGGAGAAAAATATATTACAGTTCGAAATGGCCAGTATTTAAAATTAAGCGGATGTAAAATAAATCAGTAACTAAATAGTAAAGGATTGAAATAATAGATATTTCAATCCTTTTTAACAGTATTATATATTTTTTATATTTAGATAAAAAGAAGCCGTAATTTTAATTACAGCTTCTTATAAATTTATTCATTTACATTTTCAAATGCTTGAGGAATTAATGGGGTAGGCTTTTTAATTCGATGATTATAAACAAGAATTGTCAAAAGACTACAAATAATGATAATCCCTATAAATACTATAATTTCGCTGCTTATTGAAACATCAGGCATACTAATTACTTTTCTAAAGCCATCTACACTATAAGTAAAAGGAACAAAAGGATGAATGGCTTTAAAGACTGCTGAAGATGTTTCTAATGGATAAGTACCTGCAGAACCACCTAAATTTATTACCATAAAGACAAGCAAAATGAACTCACCAATTTTACCACAGATAATACTTAATAAGGTTACTAAAGCCATTGAAGCTGCTCCAACAACGACAGCGAAGACAAATGTCATTAATAATTGTTGAGGAGTAAAATCACAGAATAACATTAAAGATCCAATCATTATAATTGAAGCAATGGTGGAAATAGTAAACCAGACAGTAGCTTTAGATAACCAATATTTAAAGCCGCTTTCAGCTTTTTCAATATCATTAAATAATGGATACATTAAAGTAAAAGCCATACATGCTACGTAAAGTCCTACACTCATCATATATGGGGCCATACCATGACCATTATTTTCTACCGTAGATATTTCCTGATGAGAAATTTTTACAGGTGTTGATAACATATCAAATGTAGCGTCACTGCTTTTAATATCATTAACCTGCTTAGCACCATCACTTAATGATGAAGCTAACGTATTAGTTCCATCTTTTAGAGTTGTTAAGCCGGTATTTAAGGTATTTGAGCCATCGTATAATTGACTAGTTCCAGAGGCTATTTGTTTAGCTCCATCAGTTAATTGTTTAGCTCCATTAGAAATAGTTGGATTATTATTAACCAATGTACTAGTTCCATCTAGTAATTGATTAGAACCGGTTTTAGCGCTATTTACACCTGTACTATAGGTAGTAAAGCCGTTATTTAAAGTTGTTGTTCCTTGATCAAGAGCAAGACTGCCTTGATAAATAGAATGGGCACCATTGATCAAAGTATTTGAGGTTGTTTGATTACCTAGACCAGCCTGAACAGTTTTTAATCCTGTATACAATTGATTAATTGCCTGGTTAGCACCAGGTAAAGCCTGGGTGGAACCATTAGCGAGTGAACTGACTGTAAGCTGTAGATTATTAAATACCCCATCAACAGTTGCCTGAGCTGTTTTTACGTTAGTGACAGCTTTTATATTTGCATTATTAATGTCCTGGTCATTTTTTATGCTTGTTAAAATATTATTAATAGTTTCTTGATCAAGAGTTTTACCTGCATTATTAGTTAAAGCGTTTTGTAAAGCTTTAGCATAAGCATTATTAATTTCAGTAATTGATGTATTGGCATTATCTAAAGTAGTGTCGATATTAGTAAGATAATCTTTTACACTAGGATTACTATTATCATTATTGGTTGTTGTAAGACTATGATTTAAAGCTTGAATACCATAATCTAAAGTTTCTAAAGCTGTTTTACCAGTTATTGGATTAGGTGTTATTAAGGCATTGATTCCTGCTTCGGTTTCACTGTTTAACTGACCATCAAGACTGTTTTTTGCAGCTGTTAAAGCTGTTTCTAGCTGTTTGCTGCCTTCTTCTAGCTGTTTGATTCCTGCATCAAGCTGATTAATTCCACCAGATACTGCTTTACTACTATTATCAAGAGTTGTTAAACCATTATTCAAATCTTTAACACCACTATTGACAGAACTAACTCCATCAAGATAAGAAGAAATACCATAATTTAATGAGTTAATTCCATCATTAAAGGTTAATGTACTGTCAGCTAATGTTTTTAAATTTGTTGTAATTAAATTATTACCATCAATTAATTGATTAGCTCCATCATTTATTTGATTAGAACCGTCGGCAGCTTCATTCATTCCACTACCAATAGTACTAATTTGTTCAAAAATAGTTTTTGCATAAGTTTTAGTAACTGTTGAAGACACCTCTTCTTTAATTTTTGTAATTGCAGAATCATCCATTTTTGAAGCAATGTAGCTTGTTCCAGGATTAGTTGTATAAGTTAAAACCATTTTTTCAGGTTTGTTTTCTAGTAATGTTGTAGCATTTTTAGAAAAGTTACTAGGAATGGTTATCACCATATAATAATCCCCATCTTTTAATCCCTGATTAGCTTTTGTTTCACTAACCAGGTTAAAATTCATTGAATCATTTTTTTTAAGATTGTTTGCTAATTCATTTCCTACATCTAAGGTTGTTCCATTATATGTTACTTTTTGATCCTCATTAACTACTGCTACTGGAATATTACCCGTATTTCCATAAGGATCCCATATTGAGCCAAGAAAAACACCAGAGTAAATGCTTGGAATTGCAATGATGGCTATAGCTACAATGATTAACCACCAGTTTTTTAAAAATGCAGACCATTCTTTTTTTATCATAAATTTTCTCCTTTCCATTAGATTTAAGTTTGTACTTGAAATTTAAATTATTAATAGATATAATTTATCTATGGATAAAGTTTATCTATTAACAAATACATATTTTAGTCATATAAATATGCTTTGTCAATTAATTTATAAATTATTTTATTTATGATACAATATATAAAAAGAGGTAGATAATTATGAAGGTTAAAAACAGTGTTGAACAGGCAATCTGTTTATTGATAATGATTGCCCATAGTGATGAAGGGATCCCACTTAAAAGTTATAATATTTCAGGAAGTCTTGGTGTTTCTGATTCTTATCTAAAAAAAATTATTCGTCAATTAGTAGTTGCCGGTTTGATTACTTCTGAAGCAGGTAAAAAGGGTGGGGTTTCTTTAAAAATTCCACCAGAAAAAATAACTTTACTAGATATTTTTGAAGCTATTGAGGGAAAAGAACCTTTTGCAAAAGCAACAGGATTGGTTGAGCGAGTATTTTTAAATGAATTAAAAGAGGTAAAGGAACAAAAGCAGGCAATGATTTTAGAAGCTTTTAATCAAGCAGAAATAAGTTATAAGAAAAAGTTAGAAAAAATAACATTAAAAATGGCAATGGTTGAAAGAAAAAAGGGGTAGCTTAAAGAATTTGTGAAGGTTGGAATATATCTAATTCATGGAAAGATATTCTATTAAATGATTATGAGAATCATATGAAACTTGCCAGTAGCAAAGGTCTTGAGTACATTCAAAAAGGTAAATTCGAAAGAATATATCGAGTAAGAACTAGAGTAGATGTCTACTCTTTTTATTTACATAAAATTATTCGCTAATATCCAATACGATGAATTTTGAAAAATATTCCTGCAGAATTAATATCCAGGTTTAGACATTTTTTTATATTTTGATCAAATGCTGGGACTTGAAGAAATATTTATTTTTAATTACTTATTATTGAGTAAGAATCTTATTTATTACACAATTTTTTATTTGAAAAAATATAATTAAATACTAGATATCTAAATAACTGTTATTAGGTAAAAGTTTTGAGATTTTTTAATTATTTATAATTGTTTTTAAACTATGTTATTTTTTCTAATATTTGTGTTATCTTAAAATTATAACATAACAAAAAAGCATTTAAGTAAAATATGTGCTATAATGTTACATGGAGTTGATTAGATGATTAATACAATTATATTTGATTTAGATGGAACATTAGTTGATTCATTAGAAGATTTAGCTGATACTATGAATTTATTATTAGAAAAAAGAGGGTACCCTACTTACAAACTTGAACAATATCGTTATTTTGTGGGAAATGGGTTAGTTAAATTAATTGAAAGAGCTCTTCCTCAAGGACATAGAGATGAAATAAGAGATTTAAAGCAGGAGTTTGATAAAATTTATAATCAAAATTGTTTAAATAAAACAAAACCATATCCAGGTATTATTAAATTACTCAATAGTTTAAAAGATAAAGGATATAATTTAGCAATCGTAACTAATAAGCCTCAGGTTCATGCTTCTAAAATCGCTAAAACATTATTTCCTGACTGTTTTAAATATATCTTTGGAAATAGTGAGCGCCATCCTAAAAAACCCGATCCATGTTTAACGAATCTTGTTATTAATTTATTTGATGTAAAGAAAAATGAAGTTGTTTATATTGGTGATAGTGATGTCGATATTCAAACTGCTAAAAATACTAAAGTTAAATCAATTGGTGCAGCCTGGGGATTTAGGGGAGCAGCAGAATTAACAAAGTATGGAGCAGACTATGTAGCTTATCATGCCGATGAGATTTTGGAGGTACTTAATGATTGGAGTAAGTAGTTGTTTAGCAGGGGTTAAATGTACTTATCGTGGAGATAGTAACTTAATTGAAATTGTTAAAGAGATGGTTGCTAGAAAACAAGCAGTTATGATTTGTCCTGAAGTATTAGGGGGAATGGGGATTCCTAGAAATCCCTGTGAGATTAGAAAGGGTAAAGTTATTGATATAACTGGTGAAGATAGGACAAAGGAATATGAATTAGGAGCTAAAAAGGCTTTAGAAATATTAAAAGAAAATAATGTAGATGTTGTCTTGTTAAAGGCTAATAGTCCTAGTTGTGGAAAGAATAAGATTTATGACGGTAGTTTTAGTCATACTTTAATTAATGGTGATGGAATTACTTGCCAATTGCTAGAGAAACATGGCATAATGGTATTCAATGAGGATAAAATTGATGAATTTTTAAAGTTTATAGAAAAAAGGAGAGTAGAGAAATGGGACATATATTAAAAGTTAATCCTGTATTTAAAGAAATGATTTGGGGGGGACGTAAATTAAAAGATATTTATGGATATGATATTCCAAGTAATCACACTGGGGAATGCTGGGCGATATCAGCACATCAAAATGGTGATTGTACAATGGCAAATAGTGAATTTGCAGGTAAAAAATTATCTGAGTTATGGATTGAACATCGTGAATTATTTGGTAATGTTGAGGGTGATCAATTTCCATTGTTAGTTAAAATTATCGATGCTTGTAATGATCTATCTGTACAGGTTCATCCTAATGATGAATATGCTGGAATTCATGAAAATTCTTTAGGTAAAACAGAATGCTGGTATGTTTTAGGAACAGATGAAGATACAATGATGGTAATGGGGCATCACGCTAAGACTAAAGAAGAGTTTGTAACAGCAATTAAAAATGATGATTATGATAATTTATTAAATAAATTTAAAATTAAAGAAGGAGATTTCTTTTATATACCTGCAGGAACAATTCATGCAATCTGTAGCGGTTCATTAATTTATGAGGCACAACAGTCATCAGATATCACATATCGAGTATATGATTATCATCGTCAAGATGCTAATGGTAACGAACGGCAATTACATGTACAACAGTCGATTGATGTAACTCAAGTACCATATCAGCCATATACAAATGAGAATCAAACAGTTATGGAAATTGAACATGGTACAGTAACAAAATTAATTTCAAGTGAATTTTTTACAGTTAACAAATATGATTTAACAGGTAAAAATACATTTATTAATGATAAACCATTCCAATTAGTGACAGTAATTAAAGGTGCTGGAAAAATCAATGGCAGTGATGTAAATATTGGGGATAATTTTATTGTTTGTGCAGATCAAAAAGAAGTTGAATATGATGGTAACATGTCAATAATGATTTGTACTTTATAATATGTTGTTTAAGTTATGATGATATATATTATAAATATGGGTTAAATGGAGTAGATCGATAATCTACTTCATTTTATTAATGACAGAAAAAAAGTATTATGATAAAATGTATACAATTTGAAAGAAGTGAGGTATAATCTGAATAAAAAATAAGAATGGAAATAAATGTTTTACCTAAAAAAGTGCATAAAGCCCCTTTCCCCAAATGGAAGGTTATTCTGTTTGAGGAGAGTTGTTAGATTTCTTGAT
>JAETPY010000121.1 GCA_021770925.1 Erysipelotrichaceae bacterium
AACAAAGCAAGCTATAGTGCAAAAACATGGGATGCAGTAGAAAAAGCATTAGAGAAAGCTGCTACAGTATTAAATGATCCAGAAGCAAGTCAAGTAGAAGTAGATAAAGCAAAAGCAGCTTTAAAAAAAGTAATTGAAGGATTAACTGTAGTTGAAGATACAGTAAAATCTGGAGATATTACAGCTAGTGTAAAAACTGGAGATGAAACATCAATAGGAATGTTGATGAGTTTAGCTGGATTAAGTATATTAGGTATAGCTTACAGTAAAAAGAAAAGAGAACATATCTAATAAAGAAGGAACAAGATAAATAATTCTTACTCGAAAATAAGAAATTAAAAAAAGAGATTTTAAATTATTATTGTATTTATTAGTAGTGAGAAATCTCTTTTTCACATTTACTCTTTGTTTTTATATTAAGAGTTTGTATCAAGCTTATTTAATTTAAGTAATATGATAGATTTACAATATTGAGATAAATATTATGCAAAAAAGAAAAGATTATTGTAAGGGATTTTAAAGGGATGCATATTATATCTTAAAGTAATGATGAATATTTAGAGGATTAAAAGATAAATTAAAATTGAGTATATTATTTTGCTAGTTATTGTATGATTTTACTATTAAAAAAATAATATAATATAAGAAAGTAGTTATAGAAACGATTGGTATTATCTAAACATTGATAAAAAATTAAATTATTTATGAAACATAAAATAGAAAAGAGGATACTAAAACAATTCATTTTTCTAATTAAAATAATGTTTAGTGATTTTGTAGAATATATTAATGTGTAAATTGGTGCTGGTTATTAATAGATTTTTTTACATCCCATAATTATTGATATGTTCATATGAGGTTTTGTCTTTATAGATTCTGTACTATTTTTTATTTTAAATAATATGTTAATCAACAGAAAATAAAAGATTTTGATGATAGAACTATTAGAGTATTCTATAGACTACAAAATAAAATAGTATAAAGGGGGTGATATATGCATTGTATTAAATTTGTTGTAAAAGAAAAAGATTATTAAAAAAAAGATGGCGTAAAGCAAAGCGTCAAAGATTGGAGGAAATTATGAAAAAGCTATTAAAATGTTTGCTAACTTTGTCAATGATACTGACATCTATTTTTAGTGTTAGTTTTCAGATGATGTCATTGAAGGCAATTGAAAGTTACAAAGAATATTTAGTAAGCGAAGATGCCTTTATCCGAAGTGATCGTAGTACATCTAGTTATAATTATGAAAACATAACACAGGCACACGGATCCCAATATGTTGGAAAAGACTTAAAAGTCATCAATTCAAAATATAGTGGTAATAATATCTTTGGCTTGATGAAACTTCCTTTACCAACTGAAAGTGAAATTGAAGAAAATGGATTGGATACATATAAGTTTATATTTAACATTTTTAAAAATCCAAATTATAACACTGGTGATCAAGTTTATCATTTTTATTATACAACAGATACAAACTGGTCTGAAACAAGTGTAACTTGGAATAATAAGCCGGAGTCTGTAAAAAGAAATGCAGAAAATTTATTATTTGATTTTGAAATCAAACAAGGATTTGAATATGAATTTAAATCAGATGAAGAAAAGAGAATAACTGTAGATATTACAGACAAAGTAGAACAACTTGTTGCAGATGGAATAAAAGCTATTACAGTATTCGTCGTTTCTGAAAACAGCATGAATACTTCTTTGATGATCCACAGTAAAGAAAGTGGGAATGATGGTATTTCAAGAGCTGCAAAACTAGTTGCTTCAAAAGTTGGATATACACAAGAAAAATTAGCAGGATTAATTAAAGAATGTCAAGATTTAAACTCAGATGAATATACTAAAGACAGTTTTGCTGACTTACAAAGTGTATTAGATACAGCAATAGCTGTTAATCAAAACGAGAATGCAACAACGGCTGAAATTCGTACAGTATATAATGAATTACTTACGGCAAAAGAATCTCTTGTAAGTTCAGCAGATCCTAATGATGCTCAAAATATCGCATATGGAAAGCCCGCACGTAGTAATTTAGATAAAAATAATGTTTATAAAGTAACGGATGGTGATTTATCAACAAGCTGGCAAGGGAAATTTTTCCCATCTTATGTGGATATTGATTTAATGGATACTTATGATATCAAAGATATCAATTTGTTCTTCCCAGCAGGAAAAGCATTCTATTATACTGTATATGGAAGCAATGATGGAAGTTATTACACAGAAATTTATCAAAGCAGGAGTGATGAAAAGAAAACAGATGATCCAGATGTTATTACACCAAAAGATTGTAAGTATCGTATTATTCGTGTATATGTTGAATATAATGATTCAAGTTCTCAATCAATTCTTTCAGAAATTAGAGTACATGGTACAAAAACTGGTGAAAATACAGCTGAATTAAGAACTGGAAGTCTTGAAGAAATTACAGGTTTAAAAGCGTTTGATGATACTGAGTATGCTAAAAGTATTACAAAAGAAGAAACAATTGAAAATGTATATGGAATTATTGATCGTACAATCGGAGCAGAATATAGAGACTGGTTTACATTTGAAATAGCTCCTAATACTCAAAGTGATTATGATTTTTATGAATTGAGTGATGTTAATGGTAAAATTCATATTAAAGGTAACGAAGGGTTATCACTTGCAACAGGTTTGAATTATTATTATAAAAATTATGTCAATGTTCAAATTTCTGAACAAACAATGCAGGTTAATATGCCTAAAAATATTGTACCAATTGGTAGTGTAGTTAGAAAAGAAACACCAATGAAAGTTCGTTATGCTTATAACTATTGTACATTAAGTTATACATTTGCATTCTTTGGAGAAGAAGAATGGCAAAGAGAAAATGACTGGCTGGCTTTAAATGGTGTAAATGTGGTGTTAGATCTTGCTGGTCAGGAAGCAACCTGGATTAAATTCCTTATGAATTACGGATATAGTTATGATGATGCGAAAGACTGGCTGGTTGGACCTGCATATTATGCATGGCAATTTATGGATAACATGGAAGTGTTTGGCGGACCTATTCCAGATGGATATGTAATTGATCGTGTTGAATTAGCAAGATCAACACAGCGTTGGAAAAGATCATTAGGAATGCAAACTGTATTACAGGGATATGCTGGTATGGTTCCTACTGATTTTGGTGATTATAATCCAGATGTTCAAATCATTCCTCAATCTAACTGGAATGGATTCTCACGTCCAAGTATGATAGCAACTGATAGTCAGGCATATGATGATATGGCTGCTAAATTTTATGAAGCACAAGAATTTGTCTATGGAAAAACTTCAAATTATTATGCGGTCGACCCTTTTCATGAAGGAGGAAAAAGACCAGAAGGTTTGACAGATGATCAAATTTCTAAAGAAGTATTAGAATCTATGCTTAGATATGATGAAAATGCTGTTTGGACAGTTCAAGCATGGCAATCAAATCCAACAGATGCTCTTTTAGATGGAATGGGTGATTTAAGAGAGAATCATGTATTGATTGTTGATTTGATTAAATATGCATTAGAAAGTAATCTTAATTATAAGAAAACAAATTATACAAATCCAAGTCTTGATACAACAGAATTTAATAATACAAGCTGGGCATGGTGTTTATTAGGTAACTTTGGTGGAAATCCAACAATGAATGGACAGCTCGAAACAATGGTTAGAGAAATTCAGAGTGCTAAAAAAGAATGTAAACATATGGTTGGTTTAGGGATTATCTCAGAAGCAACTTTTGATAATCCAATGGTTTATGACCTGATTTTTGATTTAGCCTGGGCAGATGAGAATTTTGATTTAGATAAATGGATGGATAACTATATTGAAAGAAGATATGGTGGTATTAGTGAAAATGCAAAACTTGCATGGGATTTGATCAAAGGAGCAAATTATAGTCAAGGTGTCAGATTAACATCAGAATTATTTGGTGTTAGAACAGGTGGTGTACCAAGAAATATTGGTAAAAAGAGCGTAGGATACAACAGCGCAGATCTTGAAAATGCATTACGTTTATTATTAAGTGATTTTGAACAATTTAAGGATAGTGCTGGGTATCGTTATGATTTAACAGAAATTATGCGACAGGTTGTAAGTAATTATACATTACTGAAATACAGTGAAGTTATTGATGCAAGGGATGCAAAAGATTTAGAAACATTTAGAGTTAAGAAAGAAGAGTTTTTACATGCTTTTGATATTCTTAATGAAGTAGCTGCTACTCAAAAAGAACAACTTGGCGGTGAATGGATAGGTAAAGCACAAGATCGTGCTGAAAATTATGATGATTTCTCTAAATCAACATTTGAAATGAATGCAAAGTCATTGATTACAACATGGGGAAGTATTGGGGGATCTTTAGTTGATTATGGATTTAGAACATACGAAGGTATGTTTATCGATGTAAGAAAAGAAAACTGGATTCAATATCTTGACCAGGTGGAAAAAAATATTGAAGATGGAAGTTCAATTACAACTCCAAGTTCTGCATCTGGGTATGCACGTATTTATTGGAAAAACTGGGTAATTCCTGAACAAGAATATACAAGAGATGTTAAAGATACACCTGCAGATTTATTAGCAGTTTCTAAAAAAGTATTAAATGATTGTGTATTTACAGGAGAACTTGATCCAAATCTTGGAAATGTTGCATTAAAGAGAGAAACAACCACATCAGGTACAGTAATTTCTGGAACAGAAAAATATGTAACAGATGGAAATACAGATAAGGTTTTAAGTGTTTTGGCTAAAGGTGATACAAAACCAGAAATTATTGTTGATCTTTTAGGTGTATTTGATTTATCAAAAATTGACATTGTATTATCACAAGATTGTGCATATGAGCTTTATGCAAGCAGTGACAGAACAAATTGGGATAGGATTTCTGAAAAAGCATTAGGATCATTTAATGAAACTGGTGATATGTTTGAAAATCTAAATAAGGTTGGTAGATATATTAAGATAGTTGGTACTGATACGTTATCAGTCAAAGAAATCAGAGCATATGGCTTAAGATCTCTTCCTACATTAGACCAATTAGAAGCACTTGCAAGAACAGTTGAAAATTTAGATATTAGTACAGCAACAGATGAACAGGCTAAAACATTAAAAGAATCATTGAAAGTTGCTTTGGATGCAGTAGCAAATGAAGAAGCTCCTGATACTGTTAATTCAGTTTTCTGGGATTTATATGATAAGACTGTTGTCATTGATTTATATGGTGAAATCAATGTTGCATTGAAAAAACCAGTGACAGCTCATAATGATCCAAGTGGAAATTCAAAAAATTTAGTTGATGGTACAAGTAGTGCTTGGGATTCTGGAAGATTAAGTCCACCAGGGCTTCCTTATGAAGATAAAATAACACCAGGTTGGGCCATTATTGATTTACAAGGATTAAAAACAATTTCTGAAATTAAATTAACGTTTGCTTCAAATGTTTGGCACCAATATGAATTGTATATCAGTGTAGATGGTGAAAACTGGACATTGGTTGGAGAAAAGAAAACTCAAAATAAACCTAATTCTAACGAAGATAATCACAAATTAAATAATCAATATTCTAGATATATTAAAATGGCTACAACTAATATTGAATCAGAAGGAAGTAAACGTGCTCCTTATAAAGTAACTGAATTAGTGGCACTAGGAAGAAATGTATTAGTAAATAAAGATAATTTAGGTGCACTTATTCAAAGTACCAAAGAGTTATTGGAATCTAATTACACAGATTCTAGTTGGAAAGCATTACAAACTGCACTTGAAAATGCAATAAGAGTAAATAATGATGAATTTGCATTACCAGAGGATATTGAAAATGTTGAAAACGAACTTACAGAAGCAATGGATAAATTAGTTAATATTAGCGAGCTTCAAAAAGTTATTGAAAATGCTGAAAATATTTCTAGTGAAAAATATACAGAAGATAGCTGGGCAATATTTGTTAAAGCATTAGCCACAGCAAATACTTTAATAGTAAAAGAAGATGTAACTCAAGCAGAAGTTGATGCAGCTATTCAAACATTAAATGATGCAGTTAAAGCACTAGAAGAAAAACCAGTAATAATAGAAACAGATAAATTAGCTTTACAAATTGCTATTGAAATGGCTGAAAATGCTGATTTAGAAAATGTCGTACCAGTCGTAGTTAAAGAATTCAATGAAGCTTTAGCAAACGCTAAAGATGTATATGACAATACTAAGGCAACACAAGACGAAGTAGATAATGCATTTACTAGACTAGCTAATGTAATGCATATGTTAGAATTCTATCAAGGAGATAAAACAGCATTACAAAAGATGGCAGATCAAATAGTTGATTTAACAGCTAGCGACTATATCGAATCTACATGGAATGCAATGTTACCAGCATTAGAAAAAGCAAATGATGTACTAGGTAATGAAAATGCAATGCAGGAAGAAGTAGATGAAGCATATACGCAATTGGTAAAAGCATTCTTAGACTTGAGATTAAAACCAAATAAAGACTTATTAAATGATTTAATCAAC
>JAETPY010000122.1 GCA_021770925.1 Erysipelotrichaceae bacterium
TAAATCGATCATAAAGTCATCTCCTGAAATCATTATAATACTAAAAAGGATGATAGGCATTTAAAATACATTATCACCCAGGTGGACAAAATTTATTTTGTCCCTTTTTTATTTAATAAAAAAAGAGAACGAATAGTTAATCCATTCATTCTCTTATATTTTATTAGATATTTTCTCTTTTCTTTTTACTGTAGACTATACCCAATAGACTCAATCCAGCTAAACTCATCAACATTCCTAATGATGTTTCATCTCCAGTTTTTATACTTCCGGTTTTACCTCCTGATATAACTACACTTGTATCTCCAGAAGCTACTGGTGAAAAAGTATTTACTACTAGATTATCAATACCTGCTTGTAATCCTTCGATTGCAGCTTTTACTGCTGCATCATCAGCATTTTCATTTCCTAATGTCACTTTTGCTTCTTCTAATGCTTCAACCATAGCATTCCATGTTTTTGCTGTATAGTTAGCTGCATTTAATGTTTGAGCTTTATTGATCAATTCTTGTAATAGATCCTTATTTGGAATTAATCTTAAGTCTACGTATGCTCTTATCAATGCTTCATATGCATCGTCTACTTCTTTTTGGGTTACATCTGCGTTTGCTAATACAGTTTTTGCTTTTGCCACTGGATCAGTTAGCCCAGCTAAACTTGTTTCTGTATATAGACTCTTATCTAATCCATCTACCATGTCATATAATGACTGTAATCTTGTTTTATCAGCTCTTAAGACTAAGTTTGCCATTGCATCTTTCAAGCTGTTGTATGCATCTTCAACATCTTTTTCTAATGCATTTTCATCATTCATTACTTCTTTAGCTGTATTTAGTGCTTCTTGGAATTGTGTCCATGAATCAGTTGTGTAGTTTTCTTCTGCATATTTTTCAGCTTCTTCTATCAATGCTTCTAATGCAGTCTTATCACCTTTGATAAATCCTAACATATGAATAGCATTAGCTAAACGATAGAATGCACTGTCAACTGTAGTCTGGTCAGCAGTAGTGTCTGCTAAAATGTCTTTAGCTTCTTGCAATGCTGCTTCAAATTCAGCTGCTACAGCTGGTACAACATTATCTAAAGCTCCTTGATCTTTTAGAGTATTTGCGGTATCAACAGCTATTTGTAATGCTGTTTTATCAACTTCTGTGATTACTTGATATATAGTAAATTCAGCCGCAGAAGCGAATCCTCCTCGTCCTTCTTTAGCAACAAATTTTAAATATCTTAAATTTTCAGGTTCAAAATTAATGTTCTTAGAATTACCATTATCTGCCCATGTTCCACTAGATAACAATTTATACTCATCATCTGCATTTAATTTACCATACAAATCGTATGATGTGATATTTCCATTTCCACCACCCGGTCTTGGCAAATAAGTAAATTGGTTTATTAAGTATGCTTTAGACATATCAATATCTATGGTTGCTGGTAATTCTTGTTTTGGTGAATAATTTGAATGCCAGAATGTTGAAGGATTTTTATCAAACGCTAATTCAATTGGCCCTTCAGATCCTGTTAGTTGATTTTGATTATCACAGATAACTGTGAACTCTTCATTAGGAATAGCGATATTTAGATAATCTCTTACTGGTAAATCAATTATTGGATTTTCACCTTGATTATAGAGTAATTCAATTTTTGCAACTGTATCTTTTTTTAACGTTTTTAAGAAATCGGCTTTTAATATAATAATTTTATCATCAACTACATAATCTTTATCTAATACTAATTCAATACCATTACATTTAATACCCTCAAATACATTACGCATTGATTCAGTTTGAATTTTGATGTCTTGAACATTTTTTAAATAAACGTAATCATTAGAACTATATACTTCTAATTCCCGCATAGCAAAATGTCCCCAACTATTATTTGCTGCTAAAACTTTCATTCTTAATCCAATTTTATTACTTACTGGATTAATATCGATACGTTTTTGAACTAATGAATTATCAGATTGCCAATCAATTAAAATTTCTTCAGTAATTGGTTCCCAAGTTTCTCCATTTTCAGTTGCTTCTAAAACAAATTTACTAACCCCTTGTGATTTTGGATAATTTGCATACATCATTAATTTATCAAATGTTTGTGGACTATCCCACATATATGTTAAATATTGTGGAAATGTTGGATTATTAGCACTTACATAACCTATATCATATTTTCCATCATTTAATGTATCTGCAGATCCACCATCTGATACATTTTGGTATGTTGTTGCTTCTGCTTTAGCTGTTAAAGCAATATTATTTTCCACAATTTTGGCTGTTGCATTACCAAAGAATGGAGGTTCTGGGTTATCTTCTGGACTGTGAGCTGCTTCATCATATACAATAGCATCTTTTCTATAATTTTTAGCCCAATCAGATGGTTGATCAGACATATTAAATCTTATATTTCCGCCATTTGTAATTTGATCATAAGTAATATATGGTACATCTAAAGCTTCACCATTTAATGTTGCTTCTGCAATATAACAGTTTTTGTTTTCTATATCATTATTGTTTGTCGCTTCGATTACGAATTGGGTACCATTTGTTGGGTTATTAATTGTTACTTTATCAAAGATTGGACTTCCTATCATGTATTCTCCTGATGCTGGATTAACTGGATAAAATCCCATTGCTGAAAATACATACCATGATGACATTTGCCCACAATCATCATTTCCTAATTCACCATTTGTATCATCAGTGTAACTTTCTAATAATGTTTGTCTTACATATTTTTGTGTTAAATCTGGTCGACCACTGAAATCAAACATATAAGCATAATTATGACATGGTTCATTTTGATGTTCAATCCACTTATTTCCACCTAAACCACCAAATGCTTTTTCAAGTTCTGTATTATAGAAATCAGCACCTTTATATTTTGCCATAAGATTTAATAAACCTTGCGGATCATGTGGTGCGAACCAGGTATATTTTCTACGATCACCTTCAGTAAATTGTTCACCATTTGTTGACCAGTTTCCATAAATATCACGACCCATTGCATACCCTGTATCTGGACTAATTGTGTTTTTATAGTTCATACTACGATTTAAGAAATACTTCGCTTCATCTTCTTTTCCAACTGCTTTAGCTACTTGGGCTACACACCAGTCATCATAAGAAAATTCAATTGTTCTAGAAACATTTTCATTTACATAGCCATTAGGGATGTATCCTAAATATTTATAAACAGACAATCCACCACGAGCTTCATATGGCACGTTTGTTTGTCTATCAGCCCATTTAATTTCTCCATCTTTTTCCTGAGGTACCATAGCATCTTTTAATACAGCTTCATAAGCAAGGTTATAATCAAATCCGTCAAATCCTTTATTGATTGCTTCAGCAACTACCGAGTCAGCATGAGTTCCTATCATAATATTTGTATATCCAGGATTTGGCCATTTTGGCATATAACCGCCTTCTTTATATGTTTGTAATAATGAATTTATCATATCACTCACTCTTTCGGGAGCAACTAATGTTATAAAACTATTTTGTGCACGGAACGTATCCCATAAAGAGAAATCTGTATAAGATCTTCCTTCATGATATTGATCATCATATGGACTGAAGTACATATCTTTTCCATTTACATTTTCATAGAAAGATCTTGGATATAATAACGCATGATACATTGCTGTATAGAAAATTTTATTTTCTGCATCTGTTGCACCTTCAATTTGAATCGCATTTAATTTATCATTCCAAGTATTTTTTGCTTCTTCTTTTACTTCATTAAAAGTTTTGTCACCAATTTCTTGATCAATATTAGCTCTTGCTTGTTCTACACTATGGAAAGATGTACCAATTTTAACTTCTACTATTTCATTAGCTTCTGTTGTAAAAGACAAGTAAGCCCCTGATTGTTGACCTTCTGCAGTAGTTTTATCTTCAGTTAAATTATAGTTTTCATAAGTTCCTTTACTATTTAAAGATTTTGAGAATTGAATAACAAAGTATCCTTTTAAGTTTTTAGGTGGTTTATTATTTAAATGAGAACTCATATTATCATTATTCCATCCATAAATTTCACCTTTTTCCACATCAACCGTAATTTTCCCATTACCACTATTTCTTGCAGATTCTACAAAAATTTTAGCCTCATTACTTTCTGGATAAGTAAAGTTATATACTGCACAACGCTCAGTTGCTGTTACTTCAGCTGTAATTGGTTTTCCTTCGTTTTTTCCAGCTGTTACTTTGTAATAATATGGTGTAGAAATTTCATCATCATGACTAAATGTTAATGCTCTACCATTTTCATCAGGTCTAATATTTCCGATTTGTGGTGCTACATTTACATACCCATAATCCCCCATCCAAATTGCAGGTTGGTGTGTAGCCATAAATCCCTTAAACTCCGTATCTCGATACATATAAGAAATATCACCTATACGGTTTAGTCTTGTTTGTGGGGTAAAGTTAGTCATTCCAAATGGTGTACTAACCAAGGGAGCAGTCCCAGCCCACTCACTATTTCCTTTAAAATTGTTTGTTCCTATTAATGGATTTACATATTGTACTAAATCACGTTTTTTAAAATTATTTTCTACAATTTCATGATTATTCTTTTCTGTTGCAGATATAATTGTAGCACTACTAAAAACACAAGATAACGTTATTACCCCTGCAAGCAGTAATGAAACAACATTTTTCATTTTCATATTTTTTCCTAGCATATTGTAATTGAAATTATATACAATATACCTTTTCCTTTCTATCAATTTTGTTTATCTGTAGTTGATTACAGTTTTGATATCTATAAAATTGAACGATGTAATTATGAATTTCTATTCCCCCTCTTATATTTAATTATGCTAAAATTCCAGCCTAGTCTATATTTTTTATTTAATATATTATCAAATTTTCAAGTTAATAAATTGGTGTCTTTTCTAATTTCCTTAAAATTGTAATATTCTTTCTTTTGACAAATTACTTGAAAATTCATAAACAGTCATCATTAACTAAAAAAACCAAACATATTCTATCTAATGCGGTCTCTGCTTTAGTTTTAATTAATACGATTAAAATCACATCATTTCTTATGAGACTTAATTTGAAATGATTATTTAAATCATAAGTAAATCCAAATTAATAACAATACATTTGTATTTACTTATGTATTTTGATAGTCTTACAATTATATACTTTTGCTTTCATATTATTTTTTAACTTATCAATAGATGTATTAAATCAAATATTAAATAAATTCAAAAACTTAATTTCAAAGGAGGATTGATAGCATTTATAATAAACCAAATAATTATTAAATTGTTTGTATTGTATTAATTATAAGATTTATACATTAAAATACATTTCATATTTCCAAATATTGTATCAATTAAGAATATTTCTAGAAAAAAACATTATAAGATAAATGATTAAAAATATTGATAATATACTGGCTAATTAATAAAACATAATGTACAAATTTTTTACTTTTAATATCGTACCTGTTTGCCATAATAATGAATACCTATATTATTTTTTATTGCACTTTAAAATATTTACAAATCTCTATATATTTAAAATAACCATAATTATTAAATAGTAACAAAAATAGTGTTTATGTACAATTCATCTCAAATAATTTAAAAATTATAAAATATATTCTTAAATTATTAACCATGAGGGTTTTATTAATTCAATTACTATATTGCTCTATTAATTTCTTTATATAAGATTTTTAATATGGACATTCAATAATCATATATACTTAAACACTTACTTTAGCCTTCATAAACCCTTTACCTCCCTTGCAATTATATTATAAAATAATTAAATTCTTTTAATAGATAGAATTTTTGTTCTAATTTTTTTCAACAATTCAATCTAAAAATTTTGTAAAAAAAATTTTCAAAAATTTCGGACCTTTCAACAATTAATAATAAATATAAAAAAAGAATGAATGTTATGGTTAATCCGTAACTATTCATTCTCTTATATTTTATTAGATATTTTCTCTTTTCTTTTTACTGTAGACTACACCTAATACACTTAATCCAGCTAGACTCATTAACATTCCTAATGATGTTTCATCACCAGTTTTTATACTTACTGTTGTATCTCCTGGTTTTACTGTATTTACATTGTTATCTGCTGCTGGTTTTTCTACTAATCCAGCTAATGCTCTTGTTAAAGCTGCTTTTGCTTTATCTACTTCTACTTGACTTGCTTCTGGATTATTTAATACTGCTTTTGCATCATTTAATGCTTCATTCATCACTTTCCATGATGCTGCTGTATAATTTGCTTCCTTTAATCCATTTGCTTTGTTGATTAAATCATTTAATAAGTCTTTATTTGGTTTTAATCTTAAGTCCAAGAATGCTTTTACCAATTGTGTATATGCTTCATCTACTTCTTCCTGCATTGCATTTTCATTACCTAA
>JAETPY010000123.1 GCA_021770925.1 Erysipelotrichaceae bacterium
GAGCTTCAGCTAGTGCTGCGCTAAATTCAGCAACTACTGCTGGCACTACTTTATCTAACTGTTCTTCAGTTACATTATTTGCCATTTCAACAGCTATTTGTAAGGCTGTTTTGTTTGTTTCTACTACTTCAACTTTATTCAATTGAGATTCAATATAATTAGCTTTAACAATTATATCTAATACTTCTCTATTTGATGTAACACTATCTAACTGTGTTTTTAAATCTGCTAATTTTTCTGTAAAAACAGCCCATGATTCAGCAGTATAATCTCTTTCATTTAAAGTATCCAATTTTGCTAATACATCTTTTGCTTTACTAATATCAATTAATGATTTTTTAGCGTCTAATACCTTTGTATAAACATTATCAAGCATGGTTTGAGATACCAATTGAGATTCCAATAGCTTTTGTGCTTCATTTACATTAGCCAAAAGATTATCAACAGTTGCCTGAGAATACTTATTTATATCTAATTCACTAATTTCGTTTATTAGATTTGCTAATGTTGCTTTATTCCCTGTCTCAATTACACCCTCACTATATTCAAATAAGTTTATTTCCGCAACAGAACAACTTTGTTTTCCACCAGTACCATATGCTTCAAGTGCAGTCAGTTTAATATACTTAACATTTGTAGGAACAAATTCCACGTATTGAATATTTTTACTGTCTTTCCATGTCCCAGTAGCTACTTTAGTAAATTCCTGTCCATCGATACTAATAGAAATTTCATATTTTTTTACTCTACCATTACTACTATTTTGACGTGGTGTATAAGCTAATTTATATAATTTCTTTGTTTCGGCTAATCTTAATGTTACTGATTGAGGTAAATTAATATTTGAATTTCCCCAAGTTGAATGCCAATAAGTATTTGGATTATTATCAATAACATTGCTTGCTGCACCATCGCTGTTTTCTGCAGTACTAGAAGAATGTTGTGATGTGTAACTATTTAATGTTATACCAGTATCAATTTGTGTAAAATCATGAATGTTAATATTTAAAATACCAACTTTACCATTTTTTATATTTTCAATAATACCATTAGTTTCAACAATTTCAACAGCTTTCGTTATTCCATTGACTTGTTCAGGCAATATAGCTTCAAATGTGATTGTATCACTTCCTGAACCTGTTTGATAATCTGCAAGAATAGTCTGATTATTGATACTTAATTTTAATTGTGGGTTTCCAGCTACCATTAGTTCTTGATCAAATGTTAATGAAACACTGATTTTTTCTCCTTCAACATTTGTAGTATAACTAGTAAGTTTAGGATCTTTCATCTGTTCAGTTACAGTTCCTGCAGTTATAAAATCATCGTTAAATTCAGTATATCTGATTTTAAATGTTCCATCACTGTCATCTTCATAAAGTAATCCAAATAAAACATCTTCTTCATTATTTTGTAATAAAGTTAAACAAGAATATTGGAATTTACCAGTATTTAAAATTTGACTATTTGTCCATATAATATCTCCTGTTTCTTGATCAACCTCACCTATATGAACCATACCTTGTGTCCTTGGATAATGATCTGGATTAGTCATTACAATATATTCTTTTCCATCACGACTATAATTTATTACAGAAAGCTGGCAATAAGTATCATTAATATTAATTTTTTCGACCTTATCCCAAGTCATTCCACCATCACTACTTGTAGCTACATAAACTTTACCATAGTATGTACTATCATATGTATTTCTCATAAATAATTTTACTTGCCCATTATTTAATTGAACAGCTTGAGATTCAGTAAACATCTGAGCACCATTATTCATTATTTCACGATCATTGCCTTTTAATGTCTGTGGCGATTCACCTAAAGTCCATGTTTTACCACCATCTTTACTTATAATCATTGCTGATGATTGACTTCCACTAACATTAGCACTAGCAGTATAAACTGGTATAGCAAGGCTTCCATCTTTTAACTGGATTCCAATACCAGGACCTGTACCAATAAACATCATCCAGTCTTCCTTAACTTGTGGTGTGATATCAACTGGATTTGCCCAGGTTTTACCATCATCATCAGAATAAGTTAACCATAGGTATTGTGTATTTAATACATGTAATTCACCTTTATCAGGTCCATTTTTTAACATGTAAATGTTACCTTTGTACTCACCATTTAAATAAAGACTTCCACGCTCATGATATGGTTTATTTCCTTCCAAAACAACAACATATCCTGTCTTATTATTTTGACTATCATATACATATCCCATATTCCCATCTGGACGGATCGTATATTCATTTTCTTCACTATCAAATAATTGTAAATAATTTACACCCTCTATTTTTGTATATCCACTACCAGTAGTTAATTGACTAGAATCCATTAAGCCTGATGATTCAGGGAACATATCAGCCATTAAGAAAATACGTCCTGTTTCTTTGTCTTCAAACATACTACTATCGATCATAAATGATGATGATGAAGGATTATTTTGATTTGAAATCAAATCTGTAATAATAATTGGATCACCAAAATCACTTTGATTTGCTTCACGTCTTTTTACCGCAATATCAATATTACCACAGTCTTGTGCACCAGAGTTTCGTTTATCAATAGCTGCTAAAACGGTTCCATTAGAAGTTTTTAATAATGATGGAATACGGTATGAACTAGAACCATCATAGCCTGCAAAATATAAATCTTTATTTTCTGTTTTTATTACATTAGTCATGTCGATTTCTTGACCAGGCTGCCAGCTTGTCAAATTATGCTCCATCTTAAGAGCACTAGTATCTAATATTTCACTATACACTTTAACATAATCAACACAACCTGATAAAAATTCTAGATCGTTGCTTAAAGTATCAATAAATCCTAAATTAACAGCATTAGCATCACTTAATAAACTAAAGAACCCCTCTGCTACTGCATAGGTATATTTATCAATGAATACGCCATCTAGATAAAACATAAATCCTTTTCCATTACCATTTTCTTTAGTAATAGTAATTGTATGCCAGGCAGTGTCATTTACTGCTTTATTTGCTTTTGTAATTGAACTAGCAGGCATAACAAAGTCTTTGGTTCCTTCAATATCTAATCCAAATACATTTTGACTTGGATTTACATAAACATCAATATATTTATCACTAGCAGTATTATTCGAAATAGAGAATAAAGACATTCTTCCTGATTCAGCATTATTTACTCGATATCTAATTGAAATACTACCTGTAGTTAATGATGATAATTGTGATAATTTTTCATTATCCTGAATCCTTTGTACACCAGCATCTTGATAATAAACACTATCATGCTCATAAACAACACTTTCAAGTGTTCCTAAGTGATATGACATAATATCACTTTCATCTAATGCACTATTATATAGCTCTAAATTTTTTAAATTTCCCGTCATCGGATAATTATTAGCATTATTTGCTCTACTTCCAATACCAAATCCCATATAATTTGGATTATTAATTACTCCTTCAGTAAAACCTGATGATGCACTACCTTCTAAAACAGCTTTCCCATCTAAATATATACGATAATAATTACTACCAGACATTGAAAAAGTTACCTTATGTTCAGCAGTAAAATCAATATCATTAAGTGTAGTTTTTGAATTGCTAAACATTTGACTGCCAGAAGCATTTCTTAATTCAACCCCTAATGTTTTAGAGCTTGGGATAGCATACAACGAAAAATAGTTGTTAGCAGCTGTATTATCTCCAATAAAGAAAATAGCATTAACACCACTATTACTACTGCTTGCAAAACTAAAAGTTCCATTAACTGTAAAATCATTTAGATTAGCATAATTACTAACATCATTGCTTGCATCAATTGCTCCAGCACCACTATTTACAGTTGTAATGGTGTCTGTAGAATATAGATTAGTTGGTGCAGCTTTGTTTTCTTGAGCATAGATCGGTATTTTCATCAATGGCATCATTATAGATGTTGTTCCTAACAGTATTGCCATTAATACCGAACAGACTATTCCTTTTTTCATATCATCTCTCCTCCTTTAGCCTAATTAAAATTTCACTAAAAAATAGCCGTGTATATATGGGTGTTATTATTATAGTATTTTTGGAGAAAAATATATTTATAACATTTGCTAATTTATTTATAAATTTCTACTATTTTCTAATGTATTGTAATATTCTTCAATCGTATAAATAATATCATTAAAAATTTCACCGCTTAATAGTTCTTTAGCTTTGTCAATAGTTGCAAACAAATAATCGCAATGTTCATCAGAAAGTAAAACATGGTCGTTTTTAGGAATGCATAAATATCCTATCCCTACTGTTTGATAATCCTCTCTGATTTTGGTAAATGTGTAAGCTGGTTTTAGTATAATAATATCGAGCCCAGTCTCCTCTTTTAATTCTCGAATCAAAGCTTGATTAGGGGTTTCCCCATATTCCAAACCACCACCTGGTAATTCCCAATATCCTAATCCATCACTTGAAGGACGAATTCGTTTTAATAATAAAATTTGATTATCTAATACGACAATACCTTTTACAGTTATGTGAAATCTTACATTTTTCATCTTCTACCTCCGTTTATCAACTATATCATAACATTATTATTGATAAAATTGTTTAATTTTTATTGCTATTAGTGTTATAATTGTCACGAGGTGATATTATTATGATAGATTTCAAATCAGAAGTTTTAAAAATAAAAGATGAAATGATTGAAGATATAAAAATGTTGTGTGCAATTCCTTCAACTCAAGATGATAATACTATAGCTGAATTTGCACCTTTTGGAAAAGCTAATCGTCAAGCTCTAGATGCAATGTTAGAAATTGGAAAGCGTGATGGTTTTGAAGTCGAAGATGTTGATGGATATGCTGGACATATCGATATCGGGGAAGGTAATGAAACATTTGGAATTCTTGGACATTTAGATGTTGTTCCTGTAAATGAATCTGGATGGAACAGTGACCCATTTAGTGTCATTATTAAAGATGATAAATTATATGGGCGAGGTGTTGCTGACGACAAAGGTCCTCTTTTGGCAGGGTATTATGCTGCTAAAATCATTAATTCATTAAATATTCCTACTAAAATGAAGATTCGAGTTATTTTTGGATGTAATGAAGAATTAGGAAGCAGCTGTGTTAAACATTATTTCACAAAAAAACCTTATCCTAAAATGGGATTTACTCCTGATGCCTCTTTCCCTGTTGTTTATGGTGAAAAAGCTGGATGTGGATTCAAAATCGAAGGGCATGCAGAAAAAGGTGGACTAATCTACTTATGTGCTGGCAGTCGACCTAATATTGTCCCTGAAACTTGTGAAGCTGTAATTGCTGGTAATTATAAGCAATACGTTGATTCATATCGTAAATTTTTAAGTGCAAATAATTTAACAGGTGAAATTGAAGAAGAAGGAAATCATACTAAACTTGTTTTAAAAGGAAAATCCGCTCATGCCAGCACACCTGATGAAGGAATAAATGCAATTGTGATGCTTTGTAAATATTTAGCAACTGTAGTTGATAATAAATTAGTTGATTTTATTTTAGAATATCTTGATGATTGTAATGGTAAAAAGCTAGGGATAGATCACGTTGGACTTATGGGACCTTTAACTTTAAACCTTGGTGTTATTTCTTATTGTAAAGAAGAATTTAAGATTACCCTTGATTTACGTTGTCCTCATGATATGGATTTTGAGGGACTAGTCAATAAGTTTCAAACAGCTTGTGCAAATTATGGATTTAGAGAAAATCATGATATTGGTAAAGCACTATATATTGATCCTAATTCAGATTTAATTACTAATTTACACGATGCTTATGTAAATGTTACAGGTGATACTGTCAATAAACCTCAAGCTATTGGTGGTGGAACTTATGCTAAATCAATGCCTAACTGTGTAGCATTTGGAGCAGAATTTCTTGGTGAAGATAATCTGATTCATGGCAACAATGAAAACATCAAAATTGACTCTTTATTAAAAGCTACTGAGATTTATTGTTATGCTCTATATAATTCGATCAAAATCTAAATCATTTTATAAATTTATTATATTAATGTAATAAATTAAAACAAGAAAATCTAATTTTATTAATAAATATGATCTTCTTGTTTTTTGTTTATCTATTATTAAGTAAGAAAATATAGGGCAATCGGATAAAAATTTATAGACGAGAAAACATTATGGAAACATAGTGTTTTTTTATTGACCTATGAATCACATAACTATTATTTTTATGTTAAATATAGTATAATATAC
>JAETPY010000124.1 GCA_021770925.1 Erysipelotrichaceae bacterium
CAACTAGTTATTTCTAGCTGTTGTTTTTTAATGCCTGTTTTGTAAGATCATCCCCCTAAAGTTGCCCCCCAAAGTAGCCCCCTAAAGTTGTGACCCCTAAATTATTTGAATAGCCTTCATGTTATGGAAAAAGTCTCTTTTATATTTGCATTATGTTTTGATTAATTAAAATATCAATCATAGATATTAGGCTAAATATTAGTTTTATGATAATTTCAAATTGTAGATTTAATGAATATGTTACCAAAAATATTAAAAACTGCAGTTGATAATGAGTATAAATATTCATTATCTGATGAAGGAATCGTAGATAAAAAATTAAAAAGATAAAAATAGTAGGTCGTTATATAAGAACTAATGTTATACAGCATAAATTGATATTTTATGAGTATATATCTGTATGATGAAATTTAAGATTGGAAATTAGTTTGAATATATGCAAATATCATATATATTTTTTAAATATATGATAAATATACGATCAGTTTTTATTTCAAGCATTTCATCAGTTATTTTTAAATCAATATGAATCATATTAATAAGATAATTTTTAAAAATTATAACCGTTCGATTGGATATCAAACCATTAAATGAGGAAATGAACAATATCTTTATTTATTATGTTATAGTAAATGTAAGAAAAGCAGCTAAAAGAAATGATGCCTCTGTTTATTATGTGAATAAGTTATGGTAATGTTAAATAGTTTTAATTTCATCAGATAGGTAAGGAGAGGAAATAAATTAAAGAAATGATAAGAAAGTAATTAAATATGAATTTGAAGTATTAAAAAAATTTCTTTTTTGCTTTATGATCTAATTAATGAAGTTAGACAGAAAAGGAGGAAATTATGTTAAAACACATATCCAAAGTATTAGTTTGTTTATTCACTGTATGTTCATTGATTATTGCTATCACTCCTATTGATGTTACTGCAAAGCCTAATTGCTCAACTTGTAAAATGCAGACATCTGAAATTATAGAAGAATACATTGATAAAGATGGTAATGAGGTGAAAATTTTTGAAGATGGCATAGAAGCAATATATATGAAAAATGGTGAAATAATTCTTAAAGATTATTATAATGTTTTTGAATCTGAATTAGGTGAATCAGCAATAACTACTAGAGCTGCGGGTACTTGGATTTTGATTGGTATAGCTATTATTGGTGAAGTAGTTGATGACTGTCAGAGAATTCAATACGTATCAGGACATGATATTTGTCGAATTGTTTTAAATAAATTAAAAACATCAGCAAAACCAAGAGCTCGTTATGAACTTACTGGCAAGTTTATTCCAGGATATATTCCAGGATGTGAACCAAGACATTTAGGTCCATGTAATACTGGATATTGGGAATATAAGATCGTATCATTATAATTATGAAAAATAATAAAAATTTATTTATAGCAATTTTTTTAATCGTTTGTATAATTGGTATGCTGATAGTTAGATATTGTTATGATCAGGCTATTATTAATAGTACAACTGCAATAGTTTTAAATGAAGTTTTAGGCTTTCCATGCGCAGTTGTGATTATATATAATTTAATAATGTATGTTAAGAAAAAGAAAAATTAATTCTAACTTTTATTTAATAATTAGTGATTAACCTTGGAAAAGCTCCTAAATCTAGGAGCTTTTTAGAGTATTTTGTTTAAATTAATTTTTGGTTTTTGATGGGTCAATAAATCATGATAATTAAATTGTTTTAAATAATCAATTACCTGGTTAGTTAAATAAGTAGGTGTAGAGGCCCCTGAACTTACTGCAGCTACTTTTTTATCTTTTAACATTTCTAGCGTAATATCATCAACACTTTCAATCATATAAGTAGTTTTATTAGCTTTGTTACGAGCAATACTAGCTAATTTTTTAGTATTATTTGAATGTGGATCGCCAACGATAAAAACAATATCAACATCATCGCTAATTTTAGCAATAGCTTCTTGCCTAATTGTGGTTGCTTTACATGTTTCTTTAGCTATAGTTAAATTAGGAATTTGAGTTTTAGCATATTCGCATAGATCATATACGTCGTATAAAGACATAGTTGTCTGGTTAGTAATGATATATTTTAAATTTTTGTCTAATCCATCTAAATCTGTTTTGGTTTCAATTAAATGAATATGATCATAATTAATTGACAGGGCTCCTTCTGATTCTGGATGTCCATTTTTGCCAATATAAAGAATTTCAAATCCTTTATTAAGATAGTCTTTGATTAGATCGTGAGTCTTGATTACATCTGGACAAGTTGCATCAATTACATTTAGATTTTTTTTAAGAGCTTTTTTTATTACATTATCACCAGCTCCATGAGCTGTGATAATAACTGTTCCTTTTGTTACCTGCTCTAACAGTTCTTCTCTTGAAGCCCCTTTTTTATCGATTGTTTTAATTCCAAGATTCTCAAGGGCATCAACAATATATTGATTATGGACAATCATTCCTAATATATAAGTATCATTATGGTTAGCTTGTTTTTTAGCTGTTTCTATAGCTCTAATAACCCCTTTACAATATCCACGTGGAATAATTTGGTAAACCTTCATATGATATCACCTCGAGGCTATTGTATCATATTTTCAAACTGTACGTCATTATCAGTAGAGTTTTTTATTTTTTCTTCATTGATCGGAGTGATATTTTGTTCTACTTCATCAAAGTCAATATCATTAATATGATTTACTGCTTGAATAACACGAAAGGCATTTTTAGTATTATTAATAATAGGTCGAATTTGATATATCAATGGAATTATTTGGTTAATTGTATATATTGTTTTAGTAGCGTAATGTAATGATTTTTGGATATTAGCTCGAGTTTTCATTTTATGGTTAATTTGATTTACTTGATTCATAGGATAGATTTGTGGATTAAAGTTATCATAGTAGAAATTTTCATCATAAAATGGGTTCATACTATCCCTCCTTTTATTATAGTTTATGCATTTTTTTTGTATGTGTGCAGGAAAGAAAGGATAAATAGGTATTTTTTTTAATAAATACATCAAAATAGTTTTAAAGAGAATATAAATTTATTTGCATTTTATTTATGGTATGATAAAATTAATTGAATTTGTTAAAGAAAAGGAGGAAAAAGATGAGTACATTTGAAAAATATAATTTACAGGAATTTTGTTGTCAAACAATTAATGAATTAGGTTTTATTAAACCAACTCCAATTCAAGAACAAGTAATTCCTTTAGGATATAAAAATAATGATATAATTGGTATTTCACAAACGGGAACAGGGAAAACACATGCATTTTTATTACCAATTATGGATCAAATAGATACAAATAAAGATCATGTTCAAGCTGTAATCACTGCACCAACACGTGAATTAGCAACCCAAATATATAATAATGCTCGATTATTTGTTAAATATAATCAGGATATACGTATATCTTTGATTATTGGGGGAAGTGATCGTCAAAAGGCTGTTAATAAATTATTAGTTCAGCCTCATATTGTTATTGGGACACCAGGAAGAATTAAAGATCTATCATTAGATGAGCAAGCATTGAAAATAACGACTGCTTCTATCTTTGTAATTGACGAAGCTGATATGACTTTAGAATTTGGTTATTTAGAAGATATTGATGCTGTTGCTGGTAAAATGAAAGATGATCTAAAAATGATGGTTTTTTCAGCAACTATCCCACAAATGTTAAGACCATTTTTAAAGAAATACATGAAATCACCAGTAACGATTGAAATAGATGATGATAAAGTTACTACAGATAATGTTGAGCATGTTTTAATTGCTACAAAACACCAGGATCGATATGATGTTTTAAAGAAAATAATGAAAGCTATAGATCCTTATATATGCATTGTTTTTGCAAATAAGCGTGATGAGGTAGCAATGATAACTAAAAAGTTAAGAGAAGATGGTTTTAAAGTAGGTGAGATTCATGGTGATTTAGAGCCTCGTGAACGTAAACAAATGATGCGTAGAATTCGTAATAATGACTATCAGTATATTGTTGCAACAGATATTGCAGCTAGGGGAATAGATATTGATGGGGTATCACATGTAATTAATATGGAACTGCCTAAAGAGACTGATTTTTACATTCACCGCAGTGGTCGTAGTGGAAGAGGTAAATACACAGGTATTTGTTATAGTATGTATGATACTAGTGATGAAGAAAATTTAAGGATTTTGGAAAGAAAAGGTATTTCTTTTAAAAATATGACGATTAAAAATAATCAATTTGTTGATCTTGGGGAACGTTTAAAAAGAACTAAGCGTCCTAAACAACAAACTGAGTTAGAAAAAAAGGTTCAAAGTATTATTCGTAAACCACGGAAAGTAAAACCAGGATATAAAAAGAAACGCAAAAGAGAAATTGAAAAAGTGGTACGTAAACAAAAACGGCAAATGATACAAAATGATATTAAACGTCAGAAAAAAGAACGCGCAAAAGCTGCACAAATTGCAAAAAGAAATGGAGAAGAATATTGATGATAATTGGAAGTCATGTCTCAATGTCAGGCAAAGAGATGCTATTAGGTTCAGTTAAAGAAGCTCTTTTGTATAATGCTAATACTTTTATGTTTTATACAGGTGCTCCTCAAAATACAGCACGCAAGCCAGTAGATCAGTTAAGATTTGATGAAGCTAAAAAATTAATGAAAGAAAATGGTATAGATATTAATAATGTTGTTGTTCATGCACCATATATTATTAATTTAGCTAATACAATTAAACCAGAGACTTTTGAATTAGCCGTAAATTTTTTAAAACAGGAAATTGAACGTTGCAAAGCTTTAGAGATGACAAGACTTGTTTTACACCCAGGAAGTCATGTAAAAGCAGGAACACAGGCAGGTTTAGATAAAATTGTTACAGGATTAAATGAAGCTGCAGCAAACTGTGGCAATGTAAAAATTGCTTTAGAAACAATGTCTGGTAAAGGATCTGAATGTGGACGTTCATTTGATGAAATTAAATATATTATTGAACATGTTGATAATAATGAGTGTTTAGGAGTTTGTTTAGATACTTGTCATTTACATGATGCTGGGTATGATTTAAGTAAATTTGATGATGTTCTAGCTGAATTTGATCAAAAAATTGGTTTGGATCGTTTATTAGTTGTTCATATTAATGATTCTAAGAATGTATGTGGTGCTAGCAAAGATAGACATGAAAATATTGGTTATGGTCATATTGGCTTTGATATTTTAAATAAGATCGTTCATCATGATAAATTAAAAGATGTTCCTAAAATCTTAGAAACACCATATATTGATAAAAGAGCACCATATAAAGAAGAAATAGAAATGTTTAAAAATCAAACTTTCAATCCTAATTTAAAATAATTGGGACAGTTAGTTAAAAAAGATTTAATTTTAAGGCAAGTAGCAATACTTGTCTTTTCACTTATATAATTATAAAGTACTTCATTATAATGACTATCAACTAGAGCATGACGATTATTTTGAATCAAATTATAAATTATTAGTAATTGATTTCCATCAATTTCAATATTCTGCTCATAAACAAGTTTTTCAAATGTTTTAAAATCTAAATCAAATAGATTATCATAATTATTATCATCCATTATTTTGCCTCCATATTTAATAATATGTATTAACAAAATAAATAGTACATTCATACAAAATTATTTTCGATAAAAAAAGAAAACAGATTTATTTTTCTGTTCCCTTTATATCATCTATTCTTTGTTTAAACTTTCCATACTCATCTTCTTCAAAGATTATTTTTTTTATCTCTTTTAACTGTTTAACATTTAGCGATAATACCCATTCTTCTTCTCTTATCCCATATCTTGCTTCTATTAAATCAACAGTTCTTTTTAATGCACCTTCGATCCTTCCCTTTGCCAATCCCTTTTCATATATCTCCAGTTTTTCAGATTCATTTGCTGCTCTGTTTAAATCCCGCTTATAATACATATCTCTTAACAGTTCATCTTCATTAAACATTTCTAACTTCTTTTTCATGATCTTTATCACTCCCTGGTTCGTTAAACCAATTATATCATCATTCATCCCATTTTTGAATATATACAGAGCCAGTTCTATTTCAGTCATCTTTTTTAAACC
>JAETPY010000125.1 GCA_021770925.1 Erysipelotrichaceae bacterium
CTCGCACCTATCAATGAAATGTATCGTATTCCAGAGCGAAGTGCTTGCATCTAGCTATCTATCATTATGAGGTATTTGGCGGCAAAGCGCTAGCTACACTAATATTTGGCGCTTACCTTATATCTGGGTTCATCAACATTTTAATAATTTTTTTATTTAACACAAATATTGCCTGCCGCCACTGTTTTAAAGCCTTATTAAATTGAATTATATTATCATGAGTAAACTCAAATCGATATGTATTACTATGATCTACTACATTAACTAACTTATACAATTCAAAGAGCTTGGAGCCGTCACCTGCATATAATGGTTCAAGACAAGATATTGGGACTTGCATAAAATGAGAATTCTGGGGAAAACCAATATTAATCAATGTATTAAAATTAATTTTCAATTCACTTATAACAACAAATGGATCAAGTGGAATAAAACCACATACATACTTTATATTTTCACTTGTCAGAATATCCAATGCCTCAAGGTTAACTTGACTATTATACCCTTTATTATATAAATTCAACTGCCTGTCAACAAAGCTTTCAATTCCAACAAAGATATAGTCTAATCCAGCTTCATGTAGGAGTTTTAACTGGCTCTTATTTCTAATAACATCATTTGCACGAGCAAATATAGAAAATTTTATATTATCCAATCCACGAGCCCTTACTTCACCAACAAAATCAGAAACCCAACTTACATTTTTAATATTCATAAAATTATCGTTCTGAAAATTAAAATAAGTCACATTATATTTATCAGCCAAATACTTCATTTCATCAGCAACATTCTTAGCCGATCTTATCCGTACTTTTGAACCGATTGATTCTTTATGCATATCATTACTACTGCAAAAACTACATTCTCCATAACACCCTCTAGCAGAAATGAGCTTTGCCATATTAGATGTCTGATATGGACGTTTAGGAAATGGTAAAACATCAAGATCTTCAATCACTCTAACTTTTTCTGTACGAATAAGTTCCCCATTGTATTTGTAGGCCAAACCAGGAATACTCGGCCACATATCCTTGTGGTACATGTTTTCAAGAAGTTTTGATGTCGTTATCTCGCCTTCTCCGATAACACAACAATTCAATTCTTCAACATCATTTAACAAATCTTGATATTTTAAAGATGTATAGTATCCACTAGCAAAAATAAATATACTAGGTTTCTTTTTATGGATTATCTTAATTAACCTTACTGATTCCACATAATTAAAATAGTATATAGATATACCAATAGCGTTATAATTATTAGTTACAATTTTATCTACTACAGCCTCTTTACTTTCTAACTCACCTTCGATCACATCCACAACATGACCTAATTGCTCCAAATATGCAGCAACATATGCATTATCAATACATGTATAAACAAAATCACTTTCAAATTTATCATCTTTAGATTTAGTAGGGTTTGACACTTTAGGGCTAATTAAGCAAACATTCATCATTTCACTCTTTCCATTCTAAATATTTGGTGTTATTTATTATAGCCTCAACAATCAATTTCTCTTGTTTCAAATGTTCAAATGCTTAGCATTGCATAACTTGTTGAAGTCTCATATAATTTTATTCTTTTTAACATTAAACTCTGTTCCTTTAACTTACTATCTAGTATATAGTAAATATCCATAATCATATTTTCAGCCGTTGGCATTTCGATAATTTCATTAATGTATGTATGATCATACCTTTTAAGAATAAAATCAGATACTAATTGTTTTAATTCTGTAAAATTACATATCCAACCATACTGATTAACATTACCGGTTATTTCAACCTCCAATTTATATGTATGACCATGTAAATTACTACATTTTCCATAAATTTTTTCATCACCCAAACGATGACATGCATCAAATTCGAAAATTTTTCCTATTGAGATTTCCATATTATTCTCCTTTTAATCACCGCTTATATTTGCCATACAGCTCACACAACGCCTTAATAGTATCATTTTTATCAAGATTAAGATCGTCATCATCCAACTCTACATCCAATTCAGTCTCCATTAAAACAATTAATTCCATTGCTTTTAAAGAAGATAATCCTTGCTCTTTTAAACTAGTATCATCACCAAGATTGTTTACAACATTTATATCCAATTTTAAAACCTTTGCTATCAATTCACTAACTATCTGCTTGTTTTCCATTTCTTACCTCCGATATAAATATAAGTTATTATTTTTAATCTCGCCACAATCCTTAGTGTTAAACCAACCATTTTTCAATTCAATATCTCGGTCTACACCGTCTATAATATATTGTGGTGAAATTGTTTTACTTTTTACATACACATTTGAATCAATCTTTAATTTTACATTTTTAGCAGGTTGTCCGACACTCATGAAATCATTTTTTGTTGGATCAAGATTTACACTAATAGTACTTATTTCCATCATTCCATATAATTGGTTCAACCAAACATTAAAATGTTCCTTAAATTCCAGTCCAATCGATTCATCTAAAGATGAACTGGAACAAATCATCCATTTTTTATTTGGCAAATACATTTTATTTATTCCCATATATTTGTTCATGAAGTCATAAGTTTCAGGTACACCTAAAAAGATAATATTATCAAAATCTTGCGTTTTACGCAAAACTCTGTTTGGCATAAACGCTTCATCAAAGATCACTGTTGCTCCAACTCTGATAGGTGAAATCAGCCCCATAGTTAAACCATAACCGTGATAAAATGGCACTTGCATAAAAATTGTATCATGGCTACTATATTCAAATGTTTCAATAATATTATTACTATCTTCAAAGATATTTTCAGTACTTCGATATGACATTTTTGCTATACCTGTTGTTCCCGACGAGGTTTGTATCAAAATTCTATCATTAGAGTTAATAACCGACTTATCTCGAACTAAATATCTCTGAGTATCATCATTATACAAATTCTCCAAGCATGGAAAACCTGCCTTATTTGGAGAAACTAGTATACATCGATATAGATCACTAATACTATTGTCCAGTTCCGTCGCATTGCTATAAATATCATTATCTACTATTACAGCATCTATCCTTGCATCCTTTAGTTTTTTTAGTATTTCTGCATTAGAAGCATTACAGTTAATTAAGAATGTTATATTCTTACACTTAGATAGTGCAAATATACTGAATACTAAAGCCGGTGAATTTTTAAGAATACATGCCACTCTCATTTCTTCACCAATACCGATGTTTCTTAAATGGCCGCTTAAATTATCTACAATTGTCTTAACATCTAAATAGGAATATTGAGTATGACGATAAATTAATGCTAGTTTATCTGGATCTCTTTTTGCAGAATCATTTAAAAATGAATAAAGTAACAACTAAATCACTTCCTTCTTATTGTTTTCTTCTGATTTAATTAGGTTTTCTAGCACATGTTGCAATTTCACATGCCATATATTCATTGAGCGGGTCATTACCATAATCTTCATAAAATTTGATTATTTCAAATCCCACTTCAGTTTGATAGCCTATCAGCTGAGATAAAGAATGTCCATAAGAAATTCTACGTTTACGCCGTAAAAACAACGACAACATTTTGGGATCGTAATCCTTTATCGGATCAAATGGTATACTATACTTAATTTCAAATTCTTTTCCTTCTTTTTTTGCTTCATCAAATAAAAAAATAGACGGATTTAAAAAACCTGTCATAAATAAACCACCTGGCCTTAAAACTCTAAAGGCTTCCTTGTATGTATTCAATACATCAGGAATATAAACTGTTGATACAGGATTGAAGACAAGATCAAATGTATCATTATCAAAAACGCTTAAATCTCGCATATCTCCCTCAATGGTAACAAGTGACAAATCATTTTCGGCAGCCACATCTCGGTCTTTACTTAGCTGTAAGTAGGAATTATCAAATGATGTTACATCTGCCCCTAATGCAGCAAATATGGGCATTTGTTGCCCACCACCGGAAGCGAGTCCCAATATCTTTAACCCGTTCATAGCTGGAAACCAATTTTGGGGAACCGATCTATTTTGGGTTAAAACTACATCCCATTTACCGTTTTTAGCATCTAAAATAGTACTATTGGAGAATTTGTTAGTCCACTCTTCATTATTCTCAGAAACAATATTCCATGCAGTTTTATTATGATTTACTACATCTAAATCAACTTTATCCATCGAATCTCCTTATCTATTAATTTTCAAAAAACTAATAACATATTTTCTTATAGTTAACCTTATAAAGTTTATGATACAGCCAATATGAGCTAAATTACTCATATTTAATTATACATTATTCACAAAAACATTCTAAAGCTATACTTTAAATTAGCAGTTATAAATCCTATTTTTCACTTAACACATTTTCTCGACATGCCTACAACTCTCTTAATAAAAAATTAAGGCTCATAAAAGTCTCAGTTATTTTATAAAAGGGATTAAATTAGATTTGATAATTTGATTGTCATTTAATCTACAACTTAAAATAAGTAAATTGTTATCATCCTACTATGATAATTTTCAAAGGTACAGGACACTTTTTATCATCTGTAGGGCATTTTTTACCATATTTCCATTATTTACCATATTTTTATAGACATGCAACCATTTTCAACTTTCAATAATTAAGTCACTCTCCTATTTCTAGGTGCAGACTAAACATTATGTTGCTCTAGAACCTATTTCTTAAAAACATTAACTTAAAAAATGACCGTCCATCATATTATAGACAGTACAAATAATTATAAGTAGAATAACATATTATTTCTATTCAAAGCACTTATTGTAATGGCACTGCAAATAATATGGTATGATACCAACAATCAACAACATCTATATCAAAAACATCTTGAGCAAAATAAAATGAATATCCAAGTTCTAAAGAATCAATAAACAACAGTATATCCAAAATATCTTCAGGTTTATGGTAAAGACAAATTGCCAATCTCGGTACAAAAGCTTTTAGTGTTTGTACTGCACCATGAAGAACTTCTAACTCTATCCTTCTATGTCTAGTTTAATAAAATCGACTTTCTCGATTTTGTTTTGTCGTACAAATGTATCTATCGAAGTTGAATCAATTTCATATTCAGCTCTCTCAGAAACACAAATACTCCCAGGCCCATCTTGTTTATCGTAATCTAATTCAAAATATAATTTTCCATCTACACCTGAAATTGCTGAGTTAATCGGAATTATTCTATTTTCCAAATCGTTATTTTTTACGTTATCACACAATACAGCATATGAAGCTTTAGATGGTTCAAATGCATATATTTTGCCTTGATTTGCATGATCTGCAAACCATATTGAGGATTCCCCATTATACGCACCACCGCTAATGACAATATCATTTGGGCGAACCATGCACTTTCTATGAAAATACTCCTGCAATACCCATGATTCATAAATTGAATTATATGAAGATTGTATACAATACCCTTTGATTTTAAACTTCGATTCTCCCAGCGGTATTATCATATCATTATTAATACCAAAATTATGCTGTGTATATATTGCCTCCGCTAACTCTTCATCAAAAGCAAATGTTATCTTATATTGAAGTACCCAATCAAATACTTTTTTAGATTTTTCATCCGCTAACAGATCATATACTCGATCATATTTTTCTGCATCAATAAGACAATTAAATAGCATTTGGTTTGCATAGTATAACTTATACATAGCATTTCTTTCAACTGTACATTTAAGTGGATTTGTTTTTTTATAAACTACAGAATAATCTTTACTTAATGTAAAGTGTGCAGTATCAGACAGCTTTTCTATTATACCTTTAAGTAGTCCCTTTACATGAGATTTACATTTACTACTATTGCTTTCCATATTTTTATACCCTCCCTATGTGTATAATAGAATCTCTAAAGATTATTTTACAGCTTTGAGACTCTTAATATGTAAGCGCCGAAATATTGGGCGTGTTGTAAATAAGCTCCAATTCCTCCATAATGATAATCAAGTAGTATTTCACTATACTTTCATTTTGGAGGACAATCATGGCCAGTTACAATCCCCGCCGTTCTCAGCAAGAATGGCTCCAGCTTATTACTGAATGCCGCCAGAGCGGT
>JAETPY010000126.1 GCA_021770925.1 Erysipelotrichaceae bacterium
GTATAGTTTCCTTCTACTAATTCATTTGTTGAATTAATTAATGCTTCTAATTCAGCTTTATCACCTTTATAGAACTGTAACATATGCATTGCTGCTGCTAATCTTGCAAATGATGCATCTACTTCTTTTTGTGTTGCCTTATCATTAGCTAAGATATCTTGAGCTTCTTGTAATGCTGCTTTAAATTCTGTAACTACTGCTGATACTACTTTATCCAACTGTTCTTCAGTTACATTACTTGCCATGTCTACAGCAATTTGTAATGCTGTTTTGCTTACTGTTACTTCTTCAGCTTTTACTAAAGCTTCTTTAGCATTTTGTAATGCTGTTAAAGCATTATCTACTTCTTCCTGGATTGCATCTTCTTTTTCTAAGACTGCTTTAGCATTATCCATTGCAGTTTTGAATTCTGCCCAGCTTTCTTTTGTATAATCTGCTTCGTTAAGAGTTGAACATTCATCATATATTGCCTGTAATTCTGTTGTATCAACTTTATCATCATTTTTATCAGTCAATTCCATTGTATCAGTGTATTGGTTTTTAGCACGATAAAACTGATTTCTTACTGTTGAATACCAGTTTACTTTAATTTCATCAGAATTTTCTTTGAATGATAAAATCATTACCATACCAATTCCTTGACCAGAACCATTATTATAATCATCACGATCCATAAATTGAGCATCACAAAGAATTTGTGTTACAACATTACCATTGTCTCCAACTTTTTTTGTAGATACAAGATCTGGGAAACCTACATGTCCAGCGATTACAGCAGTGATATTTTCATGTTTTCTTACATATAAGTCCCACATTTCTTCACCATTAGTTGAACCACCTATAAAAGGTAAATGATCCTGGGTTTCATCATTAATTAAATTTCCATCAAAATTTAAATATTCATGTGTTGTTACAATTACTTTTTTATCTTTATTTTCTGCAGTTATTTTATCTGCCCATTCTAGAACTTCTACACGTGGAGATTCTTCTAATGAAATTACCATAAATTCTACATTGTTAATTGTAAAATAACTATAAGTATTATCAACTTCACCTTCTTTATATGTTCCACCAAATGATGGTTGACTTGATACTTCACTATATGGGAAATATTGATTCATTAACGGTGTACTACGTACCCCATGCCATACGCCATCAACTTTTTGAATTATAACATCATGATTTCCAGCTGAAAAAACATATGGAACTACTCCATCTAATAACTTCATACTGTTTTTAGCAGTTGTCCATTGACTATGACTGTCCCTTTCATTAACAATATCACCAACGTGAATAGCTAATTCAATTCCCAATTCTTCCTGATTATCTCTTATCCAGCTAGTTAGTTTAGGGAAACTGGCAGGTGCATTTAATGCTAAAGTTTGAGTATCTGGAATAACTGCAATACTCTTATATCCATCTGCACTTTTTGCAAATAGATCACCATCGATCCAATAGTTTTCAGCATGATTTTGATTTAGAGAACTATCTAAGTATTTTCCATTAACTTCTTTATCTAATTTCCAGCTTCCAAGCAGTCCAGTTTCATTTTCAATTTCTGCATTAAAGTTATTTTTAATTTGTTCTTCACTTCTTGTTGTAGACCAGATTCTTAAGTCTGCCAATTCTCCTTTAAAATTAAATTTATCACGAGAATCTTTACCAATTTTCATTGGTTGATTTAACTTTTTAACATCTATATCAATTGTTGATTCATGAACTTTTTCACCATTTATATAGGTCGCCATCTTTTTATTAGCTTGATCATATGCAATGGCTAAATGAGTCCATTCACCAGTACATACATTAATACCTGTTGCCTTATAATCATAAGATTTACCATTTACTGTCCAATAAATACGTGGTACACCATTGCTGTATACTTCAAAATTAACAATTGAAATATCACGATAATATGAATCGAATAAATTTCCAGCAATTACTCCACCTCTATCTGCGGCAGCTGATTCTGGCATTTTTACCCATGTTTCAAAAGTCAATGGTATTTGATCAAAGATATCTGTCATTTCAATTTCGATATCTCCTTTAGAAAAATCTGTTCCTACATTTGAATATTGAGAAAGTTCTTCCATCCATTTTTGAATATATGGAGAAATAACATCATATCCTTTGCTACCAACATGTATTTCTGTTGATAATCCATTATACATGTTTTTTCCACTTGTTACTTCTAATATGTCATAGCTGTATGATTTGTATACTCCATCTACTTCCACTCCACCATCATATAAATCGATGTATGGAATCCCCCATTTTTCACAAATCTCTTTTGCACGATCAAAATATGCCTTATTGTTATTACTATATCCTCCCCATGTTGAATTTGGTGTTGCATAGTTTACAATGTAACCTATAATCGCATTTGGATACATTTCTTTTGCTTTATATAATAATTCATCCATTGCTCCAGAGAATGTACTAATATCAAAATCTTCTATATTATATGAATCGCTCATTTGTCCAATTTCTGTCATTGCAATTGAATCATTCATTCCACCATGTAATATTACATAGTCATATGATCTGTTTTGATTCAATTGATTTACGACTCTGTTTTCTGGATATGATGAAGCCAATGCTGTTGAAATAGTTGCACTGCTAATACCAGCATTTTTCCAATCCATATTATTTGCAGTACCAATTCTACCTGCCCATCCATAATATGGTTTTGCTGGATCTTTTACTGCATTTGTTATACTATCTCCTGCAAATAACACTGATTTTCCATTTAAGATACTATCTTTATTTACATCAAAATTAAAGTTAACTGCTAATGCCTCAATTCCATCAGCTTTTTTATCCCTGGTTACTGGATTTATACTACTTAAACTGTCAAAATCAAAATCCCAGCTATGTAATAGATCTGCTTCATTCCCGCTTACTTCTAAATCCATTAATCCTTTTACTTCTTCACTTGTTTTACTACTATCCCATAATGTAAATGTATCGATTTGTCCATCTAAATAATAACTGCTTGAACTTCTAAAATCTGTTCCTATATAATGTTTATTACTAAAACTCAAATCTTCTGTTAATTTATTTGTTCCCTGATTTGTTAATTCCTGATTAACTAATTCAGTTCCATTTTTATAAATCTTTACTGCACTGTTTTCAAAATCTCTTACTACTGCAAAATGAGCCCATTTATTATTACAGATATCTTCTCCTGTAGTTCTTACATCAAGACTACCTGTTAATTTTCCATTTGTATATCCAAATTCTACATATCTCAATTGATTATCGGCAGTTATTTCCACTCCCATTCCATTTTTTCCATATACATAGTTACTAAAGATCAATTGACGTTTATTTGGATTTTTATCAAATTTAGCCCAAAATTCTATTGTTTTTGGTGCCTTTTCTAAATTCTCAGTAATTTCTACATAATTTCTTTTTGTACTATCAAATTCTAAAAATGTTTTTGGTTTTGGTAAATCAAAATTAACAGCTGTTAATCCCGGCTGATCTTTAACTTTATTTAAAACAACATTATTTTCTGTATCTAAATCATTTATATCTAATATCCAGTTATTCATTAAACCAGCTTCTTGACCAGTAAGTTCTGCTTCACTGCCAATTTCCTCTGCTGTTTTAACAATATCCCACATTCTAATTTCATGAATATCAGCATCTAAATAAAACGATTTTCTGGCATCAGTTCCAACATAATGAATTTGATCCAATGGTACATTATCTTTTAATACATTAGTTCCAGTACCATTTAATACCAATGTATCTTTTAATGTTGTATCTTCATACAATAATACTTTATTATTTTCCACATCACGAACGATCGCTATATTATGCCAGTTTTCATCAAATAATTCTGGCACATTTATTTTATAATCAATTGCACTAACTGTATTACCGTTTTCGTATACATATTCTACATAACGCAACTGATTATTAGCAGTTAGCTCTAACGAAAAACAGTTTTTACCATAAACATAGTTTCCCATTATCACTTTTCTTTTATTATCTGGTTTATCAAACTTAATTGAAACTTCTAATGTTTTTGGAATGAAATCTAATGTTTTTTCAACTTCCAGATAATTCTTTTTACCACTTTCAAACGACAAACCTGTTTTTTCAGCAGCTGCTAAAACATTATTCAAACTTATTTGTCCCATTACCCCTGAAATAACAAGACCTAAAACAAGCATTAACCGCAAACATTTCTTGGCTATTCCTCTCATTTTCTTCTCCTTTCAATTCATTTCTCCCATAAAAACAAATTAATTTAATTCGCATACAATCAAATAAAATTATTCCCCATTATCAAATATAAAAATAAAGGTAGTATTTTACGTAATCTGCTACTCAAAATACATCATAAAAATCAAAATAGCATTTTTATCTAACTTTTTTTAATAGAAAGGGGTTAGATATTCTAATTTTATGTGTATTTATATTACTCAATATTAAAACTACTACCTTGCTTATATTATAACATTCGACAAATCTTATTAACATTACCAGTTGTTTTTGAATGTATTAAAAAAAGTAACATTTCAATCTAAATGTTACCTTTAAATCAGTATCCATATTACTTACAATAAAAATAATTATTTGCTAGAGCTGATACAGCCCAATTTTGATAATACTCAGCCATCTGTTTTGGTGTTAAAACATAGCCATCAAGAATCCATTTTTTAATTAACATTACACATGATGATGAATAAAAATATGTCAAATAATCCATCTCAACTGCACTATCAACTTTTACATCAGCTAATATTTTATAGTAAAGTTTGATAAAATAGTATAATAAATAAGATTCTAATGAATTTTCCCCCTTAATATTAATTACCTTACTATAAAATTCTTTATTAGCATATATATTTTGAAACATCTGTTCTAAAATAATTGGTCGATTAAGTTCCATTTTTCCAAATTTATCTATTAAGTCACTAAATTCATTTAATACATCCTTAATCAAAATTTGTTCTAAAATATCATATTTATCTTGATAAAAAGTATAAAAAGTTTTTCGAGATATATTTGTTTTTTCGCAAATCATCTTCACTGTCACTTTATCAAAGCCATTATTACAAACTAACTTTTTAGTATTCTCTAATATTACATCCCTATTTTCCATTTTACTTCTCCCGTCAGTTTTCCTTTCAAATATACAATATCCTAATTTTAATTTGTTTTCAGTAATCAAATTTGGCAGCCCCCTAAAGTTGACCACTAAATTATTTGATTACCCGATTAACCATAAATTTATATCTTATTCTGCCCTTATCCCATTTATCAAATTTACTTATAAATACGCAAAATAACGCCATAATTTTTATAGAATTATGGCGTTATCATTTTATTTTATTAATATTTAATTTTCTTTTTTTCTTAATAAACTTAATCCTGCAAGACCTAAAACTGATAAGCTAGCAAATATTCCTATCATACTATCATCACCTGTTTTGATACTTGTTGTATCTCCTGGTTTTACAGTATTTTCAGCATTATCAACTGCCTGTAATCCGGCTACAGCTTTTGTTAAAACATCTTTTGCATTGTCTACTTCTGCTTGACTTGCTTCTGGATCATTTAATACTGCTATTGCATCATTTAATGCTTCATTCATCACTTTCCATGATGCTGCTGTATATTCTGCTTCATTTAATCCATTTGCTTTATTGATCAATTCTTGTAATAGATCCTTATTTGGAATTAATCTTAAGTCTACGTATGCTCTTATCAATGCTTCATATGCACTGTCTACTTCTTC
>JAETPY010000004.1 GCA_021770925.1 Erysipelotrichaceae bacterium
TTATCACCTTTGATAAATCCTAACATATGAATAGCATTAGCTAAACGATAGAATGCACTGTCAACTGTAGTTTGTTCAGCTCTAATATCAGCTAAAACTGTTGTAGCATTAGCTAATGCACTTTCAAATTCAGTTACTACAGCTGGTACAACATTATCTAAAGCTCCTTGATCTTTTAAAGTATTTGCGGTATCAACAGCGATTTGTAATGCTGTTTTGTTGGCATCAACACTTGGTGCCGTTAATTCTCTTGATAATTCAATAATTCCATCTTTCATACGTACTACATCATTCAATACTGTTTGACGTACTGTACTGTTTGCTGCAACTGCACTTCCATAACTTGTTGTTTGCCTTGGTTTTACTAATGTTCCTACTAATTCATTTACCTTGTCTTTTAATTCATCTGACTGTTCCATTAGATATTTTGCTTTAGCTACATCACGTACTCCTTTTTTAAACATTTCATAACGTGGTGTGCTATAGAAAGATGCATTGTAATTTTCATCAATTTCATCTCTTTCCATTGGATAAATGTACCATCCATCTCCAGGTTCCCAATAACGATATGTTACATTTTCATGCATATTGTATACCCAGTTATCCCATGCCCAGCGCATGAATCCATTTGTATTTTGAGTTAATGTATACCACATTACCCAGTTGTTATCAGCTGGATCACTGATTGTAAAGTTACCTGGATAATCTCCAGTACATGTATAGATTGTTGTTGTCAATCCTAATTCTTTTCTATGTGTTGCTAAGGCTTTTGTTGCCTGATTTGTTGATTGATCTACATTTCCTAAATTGATTGAAATATCATCGATTTGATCTGTAAAGTCATAGCTTGAGTTGTTATCAAAATTGAATGCTGATGAAATTTTGAAGCTTTTTCCATTTTCATCTGTCAATCCATTGATTAATTCTACTGCTGGTCTTAACTGACTTAATCCTCTTTCATCCATTGAAATATATGTCATTTCAAACCATCCTTTTTCTTTTGAATGGTTCATAAAGTCTGTTAAGAATGTTGTCCAGATTTCCTGCCAGTCTGTCGCTCCTGGTGTATATGATTTTTTAACTGTACTTCCAGTTGCTTCATCATAATATGCTATTTGATTGTTCCAAGGTACGATACTGTAACATTTGATTTGTCCAACTCCATTTTCTGGATCTAATACTCCACATTCGATTTGGAAATTGATCCATGCATCATACCATGTATAATCAAATTCAAATGTTCCATCAGTTTTCTTTGTCCATTTTACCATTGATGGATCGTTATAGTATGACTGATGATTCCATGCTTCTTCTACAACATTAGCTACTACATCTTGTCCTCCCATAGATGCATATTCTTTCATAGAAGCACGCATTAAGTTAAAATGTTCTTCTGTGAAATAGAAATCTTCTGCAAGTTCGTTTGAGATTCCTCCAGATGGTTTTTCTCCTAATCCTAAATAATAGTTAGCTACAGAGAATGGATGCTGCCAGATTTGAACTTGTGTATCTGTTTCACTTATTTCAGGCTGTAATAAATCAAGCACTTCAAATTCATAATTAAATACATATGGTTCTTCTAATTCATCAGCAGTTACTGTTACTGTTCCTTGATATAATCCAGGTTGAACATCTTTTGGCACATTGATTGTTACCCATCCAAACTTAACTGTACCAGCTTCAATATCAGTTTTACCACCTTTATAAATTACATCTGGGAATGCTTTTACTGGAGCTGATGAGCTTCCACGACCAACATTAGCCAAAACCTCTTTTAACCATTTAACTTCAACATTACTAGATGAAATAACTGAATTTCCATTTACAAAATCACTGACAGTTATTTCAGCATTATGAACATCTTTATCTCTTGTACAAAGAACAACCTTAGAACTTAAAACATCACCTTTCCAAGCAACATCTTTCCAGCTGTCTGTATAATTTGATAATAAACTATCATAATTTTCTTGAGTTTCTAATACATTTGTTGATCCAACATAAGCAGATAAAAATTCTACTGCAGGAACAACTTTAACATTTACGCTAGCACTAATGTCTGTTCCTTTTACAGTTGCAGTCACAACTGTATTAGCTTTTTCAGTACTGATTGCTGTAATAGTACCACTACTATCTACAGTAACAACATTTTCATCAGCGCTTTCCCAAACAATTTGTTTATTAGTTGCTACACTAGGTGCAACAGCTGCTGTGATTTGTTTAGTTTGTCCACTTTCTAAAACAATATTTGTATCACTTAAAGTGATTTCTGATGGATTAATAGCTCCATGATAGATTTTAGCAAAATCTACTTGAATAGCTCCACTTGCATCTTCTGGCAACATTACTTTAATTGTATGTTGTCCATCAGTTAATTCTTCTGATGCAAATATTAATTGCTGATGAACACGGCTGCCTGTAGTTGTACCATCAGCTTGACCTGCTGCCACACCATCAATAAATACATCATAAACACCATGACCAGAATCCTTAGTAGCATAAATTTCTACTTTAGTTCCAATGAATGTTATTTCAAAAAAGTCACCGGCATGAGCATAATGTTCATCACCATTTGAGAACATATCATAATGCCCTGTTCCTCCTGTCCATCCACCTGTATATTTAAATTTAAACATTTCGTCACTACTAGTTACGTCACTGTCTTCGATTTTAGAAACATATTGATCAACTGGTTCTTCATCGACTCCTAATACTTTAACATAATCAATTTCTCCATCAGTTCCTGATGCAGCAGAATTCTTAGTTTTAGAAAGTTCTACTTCTAAAACATGTTCTCCATATTCAATTCCTGTTTTTTCATAAATTTTACCAGATGCTACTCTACTTTCACTATAAGCATCTACACTATCAATCTTTTCACCGTCTAAATAAATATTATAAATACCTAAACCAGATTGTTTTTCACCATATAATTCAATTCCAGTACCTTTAAATTTAATTTCATAGCTTGGTAATTCATCACCTTCAGTATAACAGCTATTAAAATTATACCAGTGTTCATCCCCATCATAAAAGCGATCAGGATATCCTGTACTTGTTTTCCAGTTACCTTTAAAATTAAATTGATGTAAGTCTTCTCCAGTTTGAGAGTCATTAATAATCAATTCTGTCTCTTGAGCCTTTGCACTAATTGCTGAAAGCGGTAATAAACTAATTACCATCATTAATGTTAAAAATATGGCTCCTATTTTAGTCTTCATAATTTCTCCTCCTTATATTTTCTTAATATTTGGTTTTTTAATTTAATTGTAGCACTTCCCTTCTTATAAAATGTAACCCCTTTCTATATAAGAATTTTAATATTGTTATCATTTTTTGTATTTATAAATTTTAAAGATTTATTTATACTTTTTAAAATCAGAGATAAAAGAGCCAGTAAAAACAGACCTCTTATAAATCAATTATTTTGCTTATATTCTAAAAAATCACTACATTCAATAACCTTATCTAATAACCCAGCATTTTCTACATTACTAATATTATAAACATAAACTGGAATTTGATCGATAACTTTTCCATCAATATCATAAATATCACAAATCACTTTATTATACTCATTATCAGGGTTACTTTCACCAAAATAACTTTCTAATTCATCTAAGACATCAATAAATTCAGAATCAACTTCATGAATTTCTCCTAAAACTAAAGCATTTCCCTCTAATAACAATGCTGGATACTTCTTCCCTTTAAGAGTCATCAATTTACCCCTAACATAACCATATTTCCTAAAACTATCTTTATCTTTTAAATAAAAATCATAATTATACATTCCCTTACGTAATGTACCATATACAAATATTTTTTCTTTCATTAATGTGTTGCACCACCTGTAATCTTAAGATTTTCTTTTGTTTCAACAATCGCTGCTGTTAAACCTTCAACAATTTTTTCCAATGCCATAGACGGCATATTTTTATCAGTTACTTGTCGAGACAAAAATGGAATGTGAATAAATCCACTTCTTTTCCCTGGATATTTAGTCTCAATAATATATCTTACACCATAAGCAACATGATTACATACAAATGTTCCTGAATCTTAGATACCATTGCCTTAATTGGAACATTAACATAATAGATATCAAGATCATGTTCTTTAATTGCCTCATCAATTACTTTTAATGACCGATGACAAACAGCTGGTATTTCTAACTTAATTATTTTAGCACCTGCAATTTCATCTGGTAATTTTTTCTACTGATTCAATTGACGGATTGACTTTTTCATCACCAAAAGAATCAAAACCTGTTACTAATATTTTCATTAACTCCTCCATTTCCAGCCGTATTTTTCGATCGACCACAAACATGTGATCAAAACCTTAATTTACTATTAATCTAAATAGATTTAGTATATTTCTATGCGATTTGTTTTTATCATAAGTAATATCTATAATCTCTCTGTTTCCCTTGATTAATAACAAATTTTATTTTCTCACTTACACCTCAATAAAACTATAGATAACAGTTTTAATTTTATAATATTTTAATAAAGTGGACAATAATTTTATACTGTGATTATAGATTTTTATTAAAAGAAATTTAAATTCTTATTGTTTTTCAAGATTTAACTTGATGTCAGCTTTAAAAAATGGTATTTTTTTATTAAACATTTATGTAAAGGGGAACATTATGAAAAAAATCGTTAAATTTGGAGGTTCATCATTAGCTGATGCAACACAATTTAAAAAAGCAGCTAAAATCATTAAAAGTGATGAATCTCGACGCTATGTTGTGCCTTCAGCACCTGGTAAGCGATTCAAAGAAGATATTAAAGTAACTGATTTATTATATCAGGCATATAATGCTAAAGACGAAAAAACATTTGAAAAGACATTCAATCAAATTAAAGATCGTTTTCAAAGCATTATTGATGAATTAAAACTAGATTTATCTTTAGAAAAAGAATTTGTAACCATAAAAAAAGCTTTTCAAAATAAAGTTGGCATCGACTATGCTGCTAGCCGTGGTGAATATTTAAACGGTATTGTTTTAGCTAATTATTTAGGATTTGAATTTATTGATGCCAGTGAAGTGATTTTTATTGATAAACATGGAAATTATGATGAAGCTGTAACTGATCCAATTTTATCTAAACGTTTAAGTGAGGTTAGCAATGCTGTTATTCCTGGTTTTTATGGTTCCTTGAATGATGGCAGTAAAACTATCAAAACATTTTCACGTGGAGGAAGCGATGTCACAGGATCAATCATTGCCCGCAATGGTCATGTAGATCTATATGAAAACTGGACTGACGTATCAGGATTTTTAGTTGCTGATCCTAGAATCGTTAGAAATCCAGCTACAATTGGAACAATTACATATAAAGAATTACGAGAACTATCATATATGGGGGCTAGTGTTCTTCATGAAAATTCAATCTTTCCAATCCGTAATGAAGGAATTCCAATTCAAATCAAAAATACTAATCGTCCTGAAGATGAAGGGACTTTGATTGTAGAAACTACTTGTCATAAACCTGATCATGTAATTACTGGGATTGCTGGAAAAAAAGGATTTGCTACAATTATGATTGAAAAGGATATGATGAATAGTGAGATTGGTTTTGGACGCAAGGTTCTACAAGTATTAGAAGATAATAATTTATCTTTTGAACATACACCTTCTGGTATTGATACAATGACAATTGTAGTTGAAACAAAATCTTTTATTGATAAAGAACAAGAAATCTTATCTGGAATTCATCGAGCTGTGCATCCTGATTCAATTGAGCTAGAATCTGATTTAGCTTTAATTGCTATTGTTGGTAGAGGAATGAAAGACGGTCGCGGTACTGCCGCTAAAGTTTTCTCTGCTCTAGCAAATGAAAATATAAATATTAAAATGATCGATCAAGGATCTTCAGAATTAAATATTATTGTTGGAGTTAAAAATATTCATTTTAATAATGCTATTCGAGCAATTTACAAGATGTTTATTACAGAAGAATAATTAAAATTTTTAGGGGCTAAAAATCTAGCCCCTTTTACTTTCCCATATCTCATATCACGATAAACTTTTTATTTAATATCCTTCCACATTAATGTAAAACGTACAGCTTTACTCCAGCCTTTTAATAACTCTTCTCGATAATCATCCACAATTCGGGGTTTAAATTCCTGATCAAGCATCCAATTATTTTTTATTTCCTCTTTATTTTTCCAAAATCCAACAGCTAATCCCGCTAAATAGGCAGCACCTAAAGCTGTAGTCTCAATTATTAACGGACGATGTACTAAACAATTAGAAATATCACTTTGAAACTGCATCAAAAAATCATTTGCACTAGCACCACCATCAACCTTTAAGCATTTTAAACCAATATTAGTATCTTCCAGCATTGACTGTATCACATCATTTGTTGAATAGGCAATCGATTCCAATGCTGCTCTAATAAAATGTTCCTTACTAGTCCCTCTAGTAAGACCAACAATCGTACCTTTTGCATAGGGATCCCAATAAGGAGCCCCTAATCCAGTAAAAGCAGGAACAAAATATACACCACCTGTATCATTCACACTTAAAGCATAATCAATTGATTCAGGAGCACTTTTTATCATTTTCAAACCATCCCGCAGCCACTGCATTACCGCCCCTCCTACAAATACACTTCCTTCTAACGCATAATTAACTTCATTTTTATCACTAGCAGTAATTGTAGTAATTAAGCCCTGTTTAGACTGACATATTTTACTACCCGTGTTCATCAATAAAAAACATCCTGTTCCATACGTATTTTTAGCTTCCCCTGGCTCAAAACAGCATTGTCCAAATAACGCTGCCTGTTGATCCCCCGCAGCTCCACAAACAGGAATACTTCCCCCAAGAATTCCCTCTTTACTATATCCATAAATACAGCTGGAAGGTTTTACCTCTGGCAACATACTTCCAGGTATTTTAAAATATTCTAATAATTCTTCATCCCAACAAAGATTTTTAATATCATACAGCATTGTTCTTGATGCATTTGTGTAATCTGTTACATGAACCTTACCACCAGTTAAATTATAAATCAGCCAGGTGTCAATTGTTCCAAATAACAGCTTATCTTCGTTTGCTAATTTTCTTGCACCTTCAACATTTTCTAATATCCAGGCAATCTTAGAAGCTGAAAAATAAGCATCTGGTATTAACCCGGTTGTTTCAATAACCTTTTTTTCAAGTCCATCTTTTTTTAATTTATCAATCATCTCTGCACTTCTACGACATTGCCAAACAATTGCATTATAAATCGGTTTACCTGTTTCTTTATTCCAAACAACTGTGGTTTCTCTTTGATTAGTTATTCCAATTCCAACAAGATCAGCTGCTTTAGTATTGCTCAATGCCTGAGCCTCAATCATTACTGATAACTGTGAAGACCATATTTCTAAAGGATTATGTTCAACCCATCCAGGTTTAGGAAATATTTGTTGAAATTCTTTTTGAGCTTTAGCAATTACTCTTCCCCTATGATCAAAAATAATACATCGTGAACTAGTTGTTCCCTGGTCTAAAGCCATAACATATTTAGACATTATTTTTTCCTCCTTAAAACTCATTAAAATAATTCTAGCATAAATATTTATTATCAACAGTAAAAATATTCTAAATATCTTTACAAAAAGCTATCTATTAAATAAAGATAGTAGATTTGTCTGTTAATAAAGAAAAAAGAGGTTTTATCTTGAAATCAAAAATAAAGATTTATATGATACAGCTACAAAATTGCTTTGTGGTCTTTTATTGAAGCAATAAATTAAAATACTTTAATCAATCAGTAACTCTTCGTCTTCATTATTTCCAACCAAAAATATTGTTGCAACAAAAGAAGCAATTGGTACTGTTAAAACAATTCCTAAAGTTCCTGCAATGCCTTGAGCAAATTCAATAGCAATATAATTAGAATTTAATAACTGTAATGTATCTACATTATATGAAAACAATACTAATAATGATATAAAAGCACTTCCTGTAAAAGCTAAAATCAAGGTATTAGTCATTGTTCCAATCATATCCTTCCCAATTTCTATTCCTGAATCAAACAGCTCTTTTCTAGTCAAATTAGGCTGATGATAATAGACTTCATATAACGCTGAAACAATTGACATTCCTACATCCATGATTGCTCCTAATGATGAAATTAAAATTCCTGCAAATAATATTTCTTTAATTTGTAAATTGGTAGCCCTTGTAATCAAGACTAAACTTTCTGCTTCATCACTACTAAAGCCATTAACATTTAAGATAATAGACATTAAATAAAAGCATCCCGCACTTAAAATCACTCCCAATATTGTTGATATTATTGCTCCATAAGTTTTTTTAGATTTACCATTTAACAACATTAAAGTAACAATTGTTGAAAGAATTACACAAATTACACTCATGATTACTGGAGCATATCCTGAAAATACTGTTGGCAGCAAAAAGAAAATAACTAAATACAAGGTATAAGCTAAACCAATGATTGATTTTATTCCTTTTCCCTTACCAATCGTAATAACTGCCATAAATAATATTAATATAAATACGATCATTCCTAAACTACGATCAAAATTATATATTGTATAATATGCATCGATTCCATCAGGTTCATCTGCGGAAATAATGACTTTAGTTCCCACTTTAACTTCGATATTATGAACAGCTGTTAAGTAGTTATCCATAGATACTATCTTTCCTTTACTTTTTCCTTCCAATATTTTAACCTTAACAACCTGTTTACCTAGATTAATCTTTAACTCTTCGTCATATTCAACATCGCTGCTTGTTACTTCAACAACTTCACTACTGACAAAATCGGTAGTATCATTATTAACTCTTGAATAATCTTTTTTTAAATAGTTATCAAATAATAATGATGCTATAACTGTCATTAAAATAATAATTATTACAATTTTATTTTCTTTTAATTCTTTAATAAATTTTTCCATGTATTACCTTTAAAAATTTAGTGGTAATATCATTACCACTAAATTTATCTAACCTTCTTGATTATTCTTTTTTAATTTAAATGCAATTAGTGAACATCCTAACGCACTAAATAACAATGTTCCATAAGCTAATAAATCATTATTATCACCTGTAGCTACTCGATCACCATTTTTAATTGTAGTATTTGCTGATGGTTTTACAACCTTATTAGTTTCATTTGGTTCCATACTCGTAAGTACTTTACTTAATGTTGTTTGAGCATTACTAACTTGTTCTTCTGTTGCATTTTCATTTTTCAAAACTTCACGTGCCGAATTTATTGTATTTTGTAATAAACTCCAGCTTGCTTCACTATAATTTTCTCGTTTAAAGCTTTCAGCTTGTTTAATTAAATCATTTAAAAGATCTTTATTTGGTATCAATCTTAAATCGATATATGCTTTTATTAAAGCTTCTTGAGTTTCAGTAATCTCATCCTGCATTGCATTTTCATTTGCTAATACTTCTTTTGCTTTTTCAAACACTGGTAACATTGCCTGCCAGGTAATTGTTGTGTATTTGCTTTCATCTAAACCATCAATTGTTGTTACTAATTTTTGTAAAGCTTCTTTATCACCTTTTTTGAAATCTAAGTAATGCATGATATAAGCTAAACGACTTGCTGCAGTGTCTACTTGTTCTTGAGTTGCATTAGAATTATTGTAAACCTCTTTAGCATTAGCAAGGGCTGCTGTAAATTCATTAGCAACTACAGGAACTAAAGCATCAATATCTTTTTGACTAATTTTATCTGCTTCTTCAATTGCAATTTTTAAGAATGTTTTATTTGTTTCAACTTCAGTTGTTTTATTAATTGTAAAGGTATCTAATGTTGCCCAATCATTACTATTAGCATCATATAAATATGTTGTTACTTTAAATTGATTATCATTTACTTCAATATTTGAAATCGAACGTTGTTTAGATTGATCCATCTTAGCCACAAATTCTGTACTAATATTTGTTTTAATATTATAATATTTACTTCCAGATGCCGAATTTGCAGTTACATATAGAACTCCATCAGGATCAGTCACACTGTCCAGCTCGCTTGTATCAGTAACTACCTGCATCCCTTTCATAATATTGCTACGAACATAAACATGATCATGTCCCATTAATACTACATCGATTCCTAAATCATCAAATACAGGTGTTAATTCTTCACGACGCTGTAAAATATCACTTTCAACAGCATGATTTGCTACTGAATATACTGAATGATGGAATACAACAACTTTCCAGCGGATATCAGGGTTAGCATTAACTGCTTCTTCCATAAATTCTCGATGTTGAGCTGTTGACATGTTATTTGTATTAATATCCATAAATAAAGTATTGTTGTAAACATACCAGTAATCACTACCAGCTGTGGTTGTTCCTCTATCACTAACATTTGGTAAATTAAAATGTTGTAAGTATGCATTCGAGCTTGAATCATGGTTACCAACAGTTGTTGCTTGCGGTACACTTGTAAGTTCTTCATGTTCTAAATAACCGCTGTATTGAGATTCATTACTAGCAGTATTTACTTGATCACCTGCTGATAGAATAAAGTTTGGATTAAATTTATTAACTGAATCTTCCAATGTTTTACCCCAGCCTTCGGTATCATTTACAGCATTTCCACTAGCTCCGATTTGAGGATCCCCAGCAAGAATAAAGTTGTAACTTCCATCAAAATCTTTAGTTGTAAAATCATAAGTTTCACTTACTTTATCTCCATTTACAATTCGATATACATATTCAGTATTTTCTTGTAAATTTGTTATTGTTGCCTGATTATAATAGAAGCCATTATCATTTGATTGATTGCTAACTGCGTTAATTGAAACAAAGTCACTTGGGAATTCATCATTAACCATAGCTCCTGCTTTAGCTAACTGAACTACTCCAGCTTCACTAGTGTTTGCATACCAGGTAAGATTCATTTCGGTTTCACTTTCACCAACTGTTAAATTAAGTGCTTTTTGTTCAACTTCTACCTCTGGTTCGTTATAATTCATTTGTAAATTAGCAAAATCCAAATATATATCCGAGCTGCTGGCTCTTCCTTGGTGAAGTTCTACAGCAACAATATTTTCACCAGTTTTTAAAACATCAGCTAGTTGTCCTTTGGTTAAATTAATTTCTCCAGCTTTTGGGGTACCGGCATTAGATCCACCATAAGACATATTTGAATCAAAACCACCATCTGGTTCATCAAATGATGCTACTTTAATACCATTGATATAAACAATAGCGGCATCATCATAATAAAGATTACCAGTAATTGAAGATACATCATTTAAACTATCAATATTTATTGTAGTTCTAAAAAAGAATGCAGGGATATCATCACTTGTTCCTTCAATATATTGGTTTAATAATACTGTTGGTGTAAATTCACCACCCAAGCTGGATAATTGACCATTTTTAGCACCAAATTTACCAGCTGCGCTTTTCCAGTCGATATCTTGATAATCTGCCTCAGTCCAAGCAGTGCGATCTGTACTGCTTCCAGGATCAACATTGTTATCTAAATATTTCCATGTTGTTGAAGCATTGATTAAATTAACTGCTTCAGTTGTCTTTACAGTATCAGCATATACAGGTAATACTTGATAATTGTTTGCCACATATCCTGTACCCATTAATAATGCTAAAGTTGCCATTGAGACTTTTAATGCTTTATTCTTTTGTTTTTTCATTTCCATTTCTCCTTGTAAAATTTTTACAGACACATCTTAGCATCCAAAATTCAAGCAAACAATAGACTTTACTAACACTTAATTATTTTAACTTAATCTTAAAATAAAGAAAAAAATGCTATCTTAAAAATAACATTTTTCATAGATTATATAAACATACATATAATAATTGGTAAAAACATCGCTGGCAAATAATTCATCAATTTCAATTTCGTAACCCCCAACAAATTTAACCCTGTAGCAATAATAACCAAAGAACCTACACAAGTCATCTCATTAATTACAGTCGTACTTAATAACGGAGCTGCTGCTATCGCTAAAAGAGTTAACCCTCCTTGATAAACTAAAACAAACCCTGCCGATAATAATACACCAATTCCTAAAGTTGATGCAAAAATAATTGATGAACAAAAATCTAAAGTCGATTTAGTAAATAACATCGTATTATCACCTAAAAGGCCTGCATTCATTGCCCCCACAATCGTCATGGAACCAATACAAAACAATAAACTAGCTGTAATAAAGCCCTGAGAAATACTATTTCCGCTCTTTTTCTTTGTAAACCTTTTTTCAATCTTTCTAACACCACTATTAACATGTTTATCAATGTCAACAGCTTCACCAATCAAAGTTCCTAATACCATTGATATAATCATCACTAAAGTATCTTCACCTTTAAAAGCACCGCTAATACCAATAAAAAAACTACATAAACCCAATGCTTTCATCAAAGCATCCCCAACTCGTTTGGGAATCCCCTTTTTTATTAATAACCCAATACACGCTCCAATAATAACAGCAGCCGTATTTACAATCGTTCCTAACATTTACTATCTCCTAAAATACTTGCAATCTCGTCTTTAACTTCAAATAAAGACGGTAAAGTTTTATATGTAAGTGCTAAAATTTCTGGTCCATTGACAACTAGATCCGGTACACAAATAACTGCTATTCCAGCATTATGACTAGCCATAATACCATTAGTAGAATCTTCTAATACCAATGCTTCATCATTACTAAAATTAAAATATTCCAGTACTTTTAAAAATAATTCTGGATTAGGTTTACCATGAACTACTGAATCTCCACCAATCACAAAATCAAATTCATTCTGCATTCCTGATATCCTTAAATATTCATTAATTAAATCAATCGAAGATGAAGAAGCAACAGCTGCCTTAATCCCCATTTCTTTTAAATAAGCTACTAATTCTTTCAACCCTCGTTTAACCGGTAAACCATGTTCATAAAAATAATCCATTCTCATCTTCTTAGCTAAATCTCTTATTTTAAATACTGGATAATCATCACCAAACTTAGCCTTAACTTTAAGAACATGATCATGAACATTCATGCCAATCAATCCCATCTGAAATTCATCATCAACTATATATCCATATTCTTTAGCTGCCTTTTTAAAACACTTTGCCCCAATCGGCTCTGTATCAAACATCAACCCATCCATATCAAATATTACTACTTTTAACTCCATTTCCTTCCTCCACAATAAAAGAGCGTTATATACGCTCTTTTATCTTACTACATTATTTTAAATAAAACAATTATCTAGATTTATCAATCTCTTTATTAATCATGTATAATTTTATATTTTAAATTAATATTTATCGCTACATATATTAATTTTCACTGAAACATTAATTATTTTAGAACAATTCCTCATTAGATAAGGTGCAACTATTACGAAAATAACATCTAAGAAACGCCAGATTGATAATAATGTGACAATTCCTCATTAGATAAGGTGCAACAACTTATATTTACTAGCTGTTTCTTATATTCTACTACAAATTTACCTATTTTTAAATATTTTACGTGTATTTTTGCGGTCAATCTCAAAATTAACAATTTGTTTATAACCATTGTGTATCATAGTGTTTGAGCATTTTTTTATATTTTAATAAATCCGTTGAAAAGATTGACTGCATTTTAAGCAAATATCAGGTTGTTTTTTAATATTTTTTAATTATAAAATTACTCAAAGTGTATGATCCATAAGGGGTTTAGATTGACCGCAAAATATTACTCTACAATCTCAAACATACCAAATCCTTGGGAAGTTTTTTCTCCTAAACCAATATAATATAAAAATTCTAAATATTCTTTTTTTCCTTGTAACATATATATACCATGCCAGGCTGTTATATACGTATTTTTATAATTAGTTACATATTTATCTTTTGCGCTAATACTTATTAATTTAATTTTAATATTATCAGGAACTATTCCATAATATGCTTCATATTTCTTTTTAAACAAATTATTTATCCTATCTAAAAAATCTTTTTCTAAAGGATTAAAATAGTGAGTATGTTTTTTATTTTCTTCAAGAATAGTTTCTCTTACTACTATTGGTGATAAAAGCCTTATTTTTATTTGTTCTTTGTTATTGTAGAGAAATACTTGATATTTATTTAAAATTATAGTTTGGTTTTGAAGCTTGAAATTAGTGTATTTATTTAAAATATTTAAAAGATGATAATCAAATTTGGTATCTATACCTGCAATGTCTAAAATAAGTGTATTTTCAAATGTTATTTCATGATTTTTTATTATTTGTTTAGGTGAATATAGTTTGCTAAATGTAAATAATTTATACTTCTTTGTTTTTCCATAACCGATGTTGTGAAGAAACTGGGCATATTCTTTATTTTCTTTAGCGAATAAAAGATAGATAAATCTTTGAATATCTTCATGATAATTTAGTTTTAATTTTAATGGTTTATTTAGCTTAAAATATAATTTATATCTCATACAATTCCTTTCATATTATATTTGTATTTTTCTTTGTCATTCCTATTTGTTCCTTAGAAATATATTTTAATGATTCTAATTCATAAAAACAGATACTATCATAACTAACATCAATAACTTTATCTAAATCTTTTTTCAATTTATTTAACTTACTTTCTGTAATATAACCTTCAAATACTGAATTTTGAACTGCAAACAAGTATTTCTTAAATACTTTTCTAACTTTACCTACTCTTTTATGATGGACATCATATACTGCAATAATATACATAATAATTACATCCTATATTTAAATGGTTCATATTCTTCATTGTATTTGAAATATCTTAAAAGTTTTAATACTTCCTGTTGTAATATTTCTTGATAACTTGCTTTTTTATTATTTATTGTTATTGTACTGTTAAGTTTTTTATTTAGCTGTTCAATAAAGATATATTTGCCTTCTTTATTGAGAAATACACCATTATTTCTTTTTTCAAAATGAACTTTAGCATCAATAATTCTTTTATTTATTAATGAAAATATTACTTTATCAACAAGAACAGGTTTAATTATTTCTGAGATATCAAGATTTAGATTTTCATATCTCCGTGTTGCTGAATGTAAATAAGAAATTCTGATATCTAATTTTGTTTTATATATTTCATTAGCTATTTTTTGATATATTAAAGTATTCCCAAAACTAATCATTGCATTGAGTGCATCTTTTGGTGGTCTTCTAGTTCTTTTAGTGAATTTAAATTCTTGATTATTGAGAATTATATTATAACTACTGTAATATAATTCTCTCATCCTTGCTTCTTGTAATAATAATATTTCTAATGTATTAGCTGTTTTCATTTCTTGTTTACATATCTTTAAATCATCAATTATTTTATCTAACTGAATATCATCATTACGTTTATTATAATATTTCAGATTTGTAATAATATTTGCAGTTCCACTATCAATAATTTTTTTAGCTAATTCTAATCTTTTTGATTTATCAATATAATTTTCAACTTGTTTTATTAAAATTGAAGCTGATTTGTGATGATTGACAGGGATAAAAGAACCAATATAATAATCATATTGATCAAATAATGAAACTTTTATATTATTTTGATTTAAAGTATTAAAAAAGTTACTAGAAAAGATTATTTGTGAATATATATTAATATGTTCTGTTACTTCTGTTGGAATTTCAACTTTTTGATTTTCGTTTTCAAATAAAATTGAATAATCTTTTTTAGTAAGAATTCCATCATTAATAATATGATATTCATTATCTTCTTTCCTTATTGCTGATTTATGCCAATAGTTATATTTAACTTTAGTTTCTTGTTTATTCTTCTTAGCTTTAACAATATTATCTTCTTTAATAAAATTGTATCCTAACATTTGTTTTGTTGAAAAATGAGTAATTGATGTTTTATTTTGATTTATTTCTAATTTATATTTATCTTTTAAACATCTAGATATATTATTTATTAAGGTTACACCTTCGTCTTTATTAGTAATAAAAATATAAATATTATCACAGTAGCGAATATAGTTATATTTGATATATTGTTTATCTAAATTCATTAAATAAAGATTACTAATTACTGGACTTATTGAAGAACCAGTAATTAGTCCTTTATTTTTTCTTTTAATTTTTCCATCTTTTTGAATCAGACAGCTTTGGTATTTCATAATTAAAGATACTAAAACTTTATCATCAAGTACATCAAATAATATCTTTGATAAAAGACCATGATCTATATTCTCAAAATATTTTTTAATATCTATTTCAACAATATATTCATGACCTTCCTCAATTAATTCTATTCCTTTTCTAATTACGTCTATCGTCCCTTTTCCTTTACGAAAACTATAATTATTATCAATTAATAAACAATCTAATTTATCTTGTAATATTAATGATATTGCTTTTTGAATAAAGTTATCAATAATAGTAAACTTATATATCTCCCTTACCTTTCCTTTTTTAGAAAGCAGTTCATATATCTGAACAATATTTGGTTCATATGTACCTAAAATAAGCTGATTTTCAATATCATTCCAATTAAGAATTAGATATTCTTTCAACTGTGATAACATTATTCCATCTATTCCACTAGAATAATTTCGCTTCATTAACTCTAAATAAGCTTTTTCTAAATTATTTTTACTTAATATTTCTTTTAACATGCTACCTATTATATTTTCGTTTAATCCAGCCATAAATACACCCGCTAATTATAATTGTGATAATAGTTATTCCTAATGTAAAACCATATTTACAAATATCTATTTCAAATATTTTGTCAATTAAACCATTTGCACTACGATCAATTGAAAGTGTATCATAAATATATGTTAAAATTACTATCAATAATGAAATAGATGCAAAAATTAAAGCATACATATTGAATTTATTATCCTGATTAGCATTAGTTCCAGTATATAAACCATCTAATTGTTCTTTTAACTCTCTTTTTTCTTCATCTATATACATTGCTTTTGTAAGCATATTATAAATTTCTACCCCTTGTTCTTGTGGAGTTACTTCAAAAAACAATAATTGATTTTGAAAAGAAATATATTTTTCTTGTAAATTCAATAAATTGTTAATTGTCACCTGCTTAATCTTTTTATTATCTTTTTCTAAACCATTTGTAAGTAACGTTGCAAAGTTTTGAAATAAAATTATTGAAGCCCTTTGCACCAAAGTAAGAATAGCCATATCAACATATAATGTTAAAAAATAATCTATTAAGTATGGTGGGCAATCATTTGTAGCAATAGCAACAAATGAATGATGGGTAATACCATAAACAGTTCCCCAATCGATCCATCTTGTATATAAATCACGCTCTAAAAGCCTTTGTACATCATGTATTGATTGACAGCTGCTGTCTCCAGGATCAATATATATAATTGAATACAAATTTTTAGCCGCTTTGTCATTGATTTGATATTCATATTTATTGTTAGCATAGAACTTTTTATCATCAGATAATACAAATTGACCATCTTTTTCTACGTATTTAGTATTGATGCTATTTATAATCTGACTAGAACGGATGAAACTGCATACAAACATTCGATCATCTAAAACTGGTTCAATGAAATATATGTCTTCTTTACACTTTTGATAATTTGAAGTTAGTATATTATCATGAGACTTTGGATAAGTTAATAAATCTTTAATTGGATTAAGAATCTTTGTAAAACTTATATTACTGGTTTGTTCCTTTTTAATATCATCATATAGTGAACATAAATCATCAAATAAAGGATTTAGTTTACTATCATTACCAAAATCAATTTTCCAATAAAATGAGCATGGATTAGATTTCATTGTTAAATTTGGTGCTGAAATTCTTCTTACATATTCGTTAATTAATTTTATATCTTTAATATCATTATAATCATGATTTTCTAATTCGAAAATCATTACTGCTACATCTGAATTAAATACTTTTAATCGAATTGCATTTAATATTAAAGAAAATTCTTTTGGTTTACTTTCATCCCCTATCCCAATTTGAATAATTAATTTAGCTTTTTCATGAGTTTCTTTTGGGCTAAATGAATAGTTAGTAACTATTGGATTGTTTTCTAAATCACAATCATCATCAAAACCATAAATAGCTTGTAAAGGTGCACTATTAAAATATTGCATAGTATTATAATGCAGCTTAAATTCTTCTAATTTCTTATCTTCATCATCATTAACATATTTATAATTACTTAAATCTTTACTTTTTAAATTTGTATTTTCCCAATATTCAGTATTTAAAATTCCTTTTTTATCAGCTGTTCCATTAAGAAACTCACTTGTTTTATATTTTTTAAAATAATTTTTCTTATCTTTTTTTAAAGGATTAAAAACAATTCTAAATGGAAATAAAAATGTATGATAGCTATATACCTCATTATTATTTTTTTTGCTGTTATTACTAGAAACTTCTTTTACACAATACCATTTTGATATTTTACCTTCTAAAAATCTTCCTCTTAAATCTATTTCTTCTCTTTTATTTTTATTAATAGATATATTGCATAATTCATTAATATGTGTAAGTTTATCATTTACTTTAGTAATACTTCCCTTTTTAAATAAACTATCACTAAACGTATTAATCGTATTTAATTTTTCATGATAATATTTGGTAATCTCATTTAAATAATCCTCATAACTTTTTACATCGTTTACATATATATTATATTCTATATTGTCTTCACAAATTAAAATATTACATATTTTCTCTAGACTATCATCATCTTTAATAAACGATTTATTCTCCCATGTATCATTTTCTATATAATGAAAATAAATATTTATTTTTTCAGTAAATTCTATATACACTTTCTTCATAAAATCACCTATTCTACTAAATATCCATAACCAACATTTGTTTTAGCGCCAATGCCAAAATCTTTTATAATCTCTTTAAACAAATTTATTTTATCATTCTTTTTTATAATATGCGTTTTTTTACCATCAACTTCTATTATAGAATCATTTAAGATAAAATTAAATTTTATCTTAGTACCTGGAGCTAGTCGTAACATTGTAATAACATTAACTTCACCTAAAGTTAAAAGTCTTTCATTTTGATGATGGGGTGCTAAATGATCTAATTTTAAGATTTTCTTGTTATTATAATCACTAACAAATGAATCAATAAATATATCAGTCCCTGGAGTATCATTATCATTACCAAAAATAGCTGTTTTAATTTTCTTTACAAGTTCTTCTTTTTTATTATTATCAATATCTTTAATATTTAGCTTATCTAAAATGTAATCATGATATTTAAAAACACTTGCAAGTTTACCTTTTAATGAAGAACCTGGAATATATGGCAATCCTGTTACATAATCAAAATTGAACCCTAGCGATATTTCACCTTTGATATTAGCCTGATGACTATTACCAATTCCAATTAATAAACCTGGATATTCAACTGCCATTTCAAATGATAAAAGTATGTCTTGAAGAGGTTGTAAAAATGATGACTCATGATATTGGTGATTTGTAATATATATATTATTTTCATCTATTATATCTGTTATTTTTTTGTTTCCAATCTTAATCTTTTCACTAATTTTTTCTTCATTATTACTTTTTTGAATAGATTTATTATCTATATTTTTCAAAAAATCATAATATGTTTTATTGAAAAAATAGTTCATGTTTGAAATAGTCATTTTAATCATTCCCTTCATTTTTAGAAGTTTCGTTCTTAGATATTTCTTCTTCAAACAGATTAAGTGTCAGCTTAATTGCAATCGCAGCATCTAATACTTCTGGCTTTATATTTCCATTATCTTTTGCATACTCAAATAAAGCATATTTTTTTATTTCATTATATTTTTCTTCACTACCTTTATCTTTTTTTATAATATAATAAATCAGTTTCATTAATTCTTGACGCTTTACATCGGAACTGCCCTTATCACTAAAAAAAGCAATCGCTGATAACAAACTTCCCATACTAACAGCCGCCCCAAAGGAAGTGATTTGTGCTTGATAATTTCCTTGTAATTTATCATCTTTAATAAGTTCAGAATTTTTTACAGCTTCATATGCAATCGATAAATATCTATTTATTCTACTTTTTGCCATTATCATCACCACCTTCTTTAAATACTGTTACTTTAGTAAGTCCATAACCAATTGAGGCATTACCACCAAACTGAACAATTTTACCATTAACAGCATTATTGAATGTATTAAGTAATTCATCATCTTCTTCACAACTTACACAAACAAAGAAAAGGGAATGATGAGGAACATATTCTTCATACCAGATATTTTGAGAAATACCATCTTTTAAAACATTTCTTGCAACAACTGGTAATGAAATATCTTTTATTTTATCATGAGGCATAATAACGAGGTTATCTGCTGTATTAGAAGTAATTTTCTTAAATAATTTTTTGATTTCATTATCTTCTAAATTATCTTCAATTTTTATTTCTTCTACTATAATTTCATTATTAGCAGCTTTATAAGATTTATCTTCGTCTAAGTTATCTATATTTAAACTGTATTTCACTTTCATAACTTCACACATTTCAATAAATCTATCCAACATCTTTTTAGTCGTAACCAATGAATATGGTGCATTACCTTTTTCATTACGCATTGTCAAACCTAAACATTCTCCACTATAAAATTTTAATTTACCAGGTTTCTTTTTTTCATCTTTGTTTTGTTCAATTGGTTCGGAACCAAAAATATCTATTTCAATTTTTTTATCAATTTTATTATTTTGGATGAATTCTCTAAAAGCTCCTTTTATTCCTGATGAATTAATAATTGGATAATTAGTAAGTGGATCTTTTTCCACCTCATTATCAATAATATTATAATTAATATCTCCATTTCCTACATGTAAATTAGTAATTGGTTCTAATATGTATACAATATTCTTCATTACTTATCTCCTCCTATTTTTATAATTTGATTAAAACCGATATTTTTTAAATTTTTATTTTCAAACAATTGTTCAAAATCATTCTTTTTTGCTTCATTTACAAAGAAAACACTACCAGCACGAATAAAATTATATAATTCACTTTGCTCTAACTTATGATAAAAATTATCTTTATCATAATTAGTTTTTAAACATCTAAAATTTCTTGTTTCTGACCAAATCAGATCACAACATATATTTAATCTATTTGCATCTTCACAAGCTAAATCTGATAAAGCATAATAATAGACATTATCATCAAGCTTTAAGGCCTCTTTTATTTTTTCTTCCAACTTATTATTTTCTTGATACATAGTTAATTTAAATGCTGATTTTTCTGCACCCAGATAAACAACATCTGTTATTTCACCATTGAAATTTAAATTTGTATCATCAAGCATCACATAAAAACATAACTTATAATTTTTAAAAAACTTGTATTCTTTTTTAAAGAAACCATCTTCATCTAGAGATCGATTAATTCCTACTTTTACATGTGATTCAAAAATTTTACTATTTTTAATAATTTCTAAATCATCTAAAAGTACGTATGAATCTCGATAATCATCTTCATTTTTTAAAACTACTTCATCAATCAATTTAAAATTTCTTTCACTACTGCCATCCATTATTTTAATCTTGGCAGTATCTTTCTTTAATCCTCTTAACTTAAGTTTATTATTATCAAAACTACCATTGAAAGGTGTTTTGACCAATATCTGTCTTGTTTCATTTTTTAAAAACATCGGACTAATCTTTTTAATAACACCATATTCTAAATTATCATTACATGACATTATAAAACTACTTCTACCAATAAATTCTTTTTGCTTCTCAATTTGTTGGGCAGTTAATCCCTGATTACTAAAATTTTTGTTTAACAAATTCATTCTTTTTAAAACAAAATATCTCATCATCCCTAATAATGTTGTTTGAGTTGGCAAATTTTCTGATATTACAAAATAATTATTATAAATTCCCTTATTATTCCTAGCAAATCCAAAACTTCTTTCATTTCCCAGGAAATAATCCTCAATTGGCTCTAATTCTACACAATACTCACTCATTACTCCTGTCCCCTTTTTTCAACTAAAAATTTAGCAAATCTTAGTATACTCGATAATTCAGTATTTTTATCTTTATAAGAACCGTTTTCAATTATTGATTTAAAACGTTTATTTTCTTTATCACTTTTAATTTTAATAAACAAATTAGTAATATCTTTAATAAATTCCTGATAGTTTTCCTGCATCGGATTACTGTACATATTAATAAAGAAATTTTCTATTTCCTTTTCATTTTTATTATTAGCTGCTATATCATATAAATCACGATAATTATCTATTAAATAAATTACAGAATTCGTACTATCCTTTATTTGTTTAGATTTCTCATTAGAAATATAATACTTATTTATAAAATTTTTAAATTCTTTCAAAGTTTCTGTTTCATTACCAAAATTTAAGAATACTGATAAGCCACTTGCTTTAGTCAAATTGATTGCAATACTATCTTTTTTCTTATTATCATTATCTAGTTTCTTTGCTTTATTTAACATTTCTCTAGCTTGATTAAATGATTCATATAAAGGAAATTTCTTATGATTAATTGCAATTCCAAAAGATATACTAGCTCCTTTATGTTCCAGTTTTTCAAATTTTTGTCTAATCTTTTCACATAAATCCAAAATATTTTCATCATTATTTTTACTTATTATTGGAGCTAAAAACAATAAATCGTCACCACCAGCATATATTGTTACCCCACCATATTCCTTAATCAAATCAGCTGATTTAGTCGTATAATCAACACAGCTTTTAGAAAATTCTTTTACCTCTTTAATGTCATTACCCATATCATTAAATAATTTTGTCATTCCATCACCATCAGCTTGTACTATTGCAAGATAATTAGATATTTTATAATCTTTTTTGTTTTCTATTACAGCAATATCATCTACTGTTTTAATAGTATTTTTGTAAATAACCTGTGGTTTAACTTGAGTATTATTTTCTTTATCATCATTTAAAGTTTTAAAGAATTTTTTGATATATATATTTTTAGCATCTGTTCTATCTTTATCATCAACCTTATCACTTTCTTTAATTTTTATTCCATTAAATAAAGTTAAAAAATAGTTTTCTTTTTCCTCATATACATAAGAATTAAACTGCTCAACATTATCTAATATTTCACTTATCTCATTCATAATATTATTAATATTCTTTATTTTGATACAATGAATATTAATATATTCATTAACAAATTTTTCAACTTCATTTTTATCAAAACTTCTTGTTAAAAATTGATTACCATCTATTCTAATAAAAGTTCTATATAATAAATCTCTTAACTTTTCTTTTGTATCCTTTATAATCTTATTCATATCTAAATCATTATCAGCAATAAAAATAATATGATCAGGATAAGACCCTACTTCTTCACTATCTTTTTCTTCAAAACTTGGTATTAATACATCTCCATTATTCCGTTTTATTTCTACAATTAATTGTTTAGCGATATATGAAAATATATAGCTGGCAAGCCATAACCCCCCAGGTGTTGAAGTCATACATAATGTTTTAACTATTGGTCCGATTGTTATGCCATAATACATTTCATTATCTTTCATTTTGATCCTCCTCCAATTTAGTTAAAAAATATTCCCCATCATAATTTATACCTGATTTATTTTTTACATCTAACATATATAAAACTTTATTTAATCCAGCAATTTCAAAAAAACTTTCAAAATCAAATTTTTCTGTATCAGGTAATTGTGCTGTAAATTGTATTTTACGTTCTTTTTTTCTTTTCTTTTCATCTTTATTATATCTTTCGTTAAAAACGATTTTTGGATTAGCATTTTGTAAACTTATTAGAGCATTATTATTTATGATAATATATATTTCTTTATAATTTTCAGAAACATGGTAATGAAGCGGTGAAGGAAATCTTGATATTTCTTCTTTACCAATTTTACCTTTAACATCAAAGTCTTTCAAAAAAGCTTTTTTCTCTTTTCCATTTTTATCACGAGGAATAATATCAAATTTATCACGATTTTTTTCGATACATAAACTAAATTGATATAATTGTGCAAATCCTAATAATCCTCTTGTATAATAAATTTTATTATCATTTAATGGTTTTTTAAAATCACAATCATCGATAAGTTTTCCATTATCTTTATGTTTCAAATTATTAATATTATATCCACTTAATTCTAGCTTTTGTTTCATAGCCTTTTTTTCATTTATAATATTATATCTATTTTGTTTAAAATATTTTTTCATAATTACTGATGGAATATATTCATTATTTTGTCTAAGTCCGCTTTTAAGAAAGCGATTATACTCAGCTATTGCATTTAAAGCAACTGCATAATCTGTATTAATCTTATCGTTTTTTTCTTTATCTAATTCAAGTTTATATACTAAAATATTTTCACTTTTAAAATGATTTATTGCTTTAAGTAAATTATTTTCAATATTATCCTTGTAATCTTGATTGTTTATTTTACTGACCCTAAAATTTCCATATCCTTTGCTTTGCTGTAAACCAAACGCTGTCAAATCAATTAAAATCGGCAATAATTCCTTAATCCTATTGGCCAACTCTTGATTAAAGCATGTTATATCAATAATAATTTTAGAATAAAAAGAAGATTTATATTTATATTTATCTTTATTTAAAATATAAACTGCATTCCCATATCTGAAATCCCTATTCACTTTATTCTCTGCCTTTATTCTCATTTTATAATTCAGTGCATGATATTGGTGTACTTGATCTTGATCAACCAGCCAAGCTTTATCTTTTAAATCCTTTACAGTCTGTTTCAACATTTTAGCTTCTGAATCTATTTTTTGTTTAGTCCACTTTTTTTCCTCTTTTTCATAAGCAAGCCAAGATAAAATAAAACGATCTAACTTAGGTTTTAATTCAGTAGCTCTGATTGTTGCTTCATCATCGTCTTGAAAATGAATCATTGGTGTGACTTGCTTTAAACTAAATTTTAACTTTATCACATTCATATTTATGCCCTCCTATATCTATATTTAACTACATTTTATTTCGTTTTTCGCCCTTTTTATCAAATAAATTTAATTATTTTTTTTAACAACAAATATTTGATATATATTTAAAACAAAAAAAGAACCTAAACAATGAGCATTTTCATTATTTAAGTCCTTGATAATATTTTATTCAAAATAAAAAGGGATCTATTAAAATCGCCTTTTTATTGGTTCTCATCGCTTATTTCGTCACCTATGCCTGTTAATAAACTCATAATACTTCGAAAAGTATTATTAAACGGAGTTAAATAAACTCCCTTATTAACCTCACCTTATGAATTAAAAATTACGGTTCCATAAACAAAATTGTCTAGTAGTCTATTACAGTCTTTAAAAATCCAGAGCGATGCTCTAACTTGTGGGGAGGGAAGAGCGTTACCGCTCCCCCTTCGTTTTGTGCGAGAGCACATTTGGGATAAAGTGGTTCAACATTTGAACCACTATTATAATAACATATTTGACAAAAAATGGAAGAGTTTTTTTGAAAATAACACAATATGTGTTTAAAAAAATTAATTTAACACCGAAAAATGTACTTTAGAGCTATCTCCAGCTGCTTCCATCTCTCCTTCTCAAGAACTCACCTATCATATAATCAAGATGATCTTGATTATTACTTCTAACCATAAATACATGATTTCCCATTGCTGCGCTTAATGCTTCAGGTACCTCAACATCTAAAACAATGTCATATCCAAACTGATTTCTTAATTGATCATTGTCATATAAATAATCAAAGCCGTCACGACGTCCAATATAAGCCACTAAATATTGTTGTTTTAAATCTAAATAACATTTATCATAAATGACCATATCAGCCCAGACTGTATAAACATCACTATCATAGCTGAAGTTCATCATATCTGGCATATATGCTCCAGGAGCACGCATATTTACTTCTAGACCTACTAGATCACCTTTTTTCCCCAATCCTTCTTTGTCAGCATCTAATCTAAAGAATTCAAAATGGAAAAAACGACTTCTAGTATCAAAGGCCTTGACAACCTTTTGTCCTACTTCTTCAATATCAGTTCCTTTTACAATACGATTTTGAAATGCAGTGTCACAATGATCATTAACATTATCCATAATTGAATTTAACATAATCGTACTATTAGCAATTAAAACATTCTTTTTAGAATCTGTAATACCATCATAAGTCTCTACATGACCATTTATATATTCTTCCATAATATAAACACGATCATCTTTCGTCGCAAAAAAGTATTCTAATTCTTGCTGGTTATTTAATTTATAAGTTGAAGTTGCTCCAACCCCATTATCAGGTTTAACAACTACAGGATACCCAACTTTTTCAATAAATGCTAATGCATTTTCAAAAGTATCTATTAGACAATATCTAGCAACATTTAAACCAACACTTTCATAAACAGCTTTCATCTTTGATTTATACTTCATCACAGCTAAATTTTCAAATTTAGTACCACTATTAACATTAAAATCACTTCTAAGTCTAGCATCAGTTTCTAACCAGTACTCATTTTGACTTTCAATAAAATCAATTCTACCATACTTACTAATAAAATAAGCAACCGCTTTATAAACCTCATCATAGTTTTCTAAACTATTGACACGATAATATTCGCTTAAACTATCTTTAGTTTCTTTGCTAATCTCGTGATAATTAGCATCACCAATTCCTAAAACATTTACACCACGAATTTTTAATCGTGAACAAAAATTATGAAAATATAATGGAAAATGCGGTGAAATAAACACTACATTCATTTGATATCCCCCTTTATAAAATATGATTTAAAAAATATGGTAATTGAATTTGCCACCAGTCCCAATCATGGTTAACATCATTTCCCCAAAAATCTATCCATGCAGGAATATCTTTATAATCCAATAATTCTTTCATTCTAGTTGTAGAATAAATCATTTCGTCTTCCCAAGCCCCTTGACCGCAGCATAAAATAATATCGCGATGACGATACATTTCAACATATGGATGATCGTATGACATACCATTTAAAAACTGGATTGGACTATTATTATATAGAATTTCATCATGATAATCACCAAAGAACAAGTCGCTGTCATAATAACCGCTTAAACAGATACAGCCTTGAAATAAATCAGGTCTTCTAAACATATAATTTGCTGCATGAGTTGCTCCCATTGAACATCCTGCCGTATAAATAAGCTTACCTGTTCCATTGATATCAAAAATTCTTGGCACTAATTCATCAACTACATAATAATACCATTGTTCCATCATATAAGTACGATGCTGATTATCGCCACCTTCATCAGACCAGCATTCTCCATCAATACTGTCTAAACAAAACACCTGAATTTGTCCTGATTCGATTTTATCAGCAATAACATTAATCATGCCAAAATTTTCAAAATCATAAAAACGCCCATCTTGAGCCGGAAATACTAACAAAGGAATCCCAGTATGACCATAAATTTTAAATTCCATATCACGATTCAAACATTTACTATATTCTTTAAAATATTCAACTTTCATCATTATGCCTCCTGCAATACCTTATCAATAAAATCATTCACTTCTTCTAGAGTCTCAAAACGTGCAGTATATGTATAATTTCCCATTGCTCCTGATAAAATATCCGGCATTCTTTCATTCATCACAAGATGATTACCATACATAGCTAAAAGGGCATCATTATTATAATAATACGCTTTACCATCTCGACGTCCACAATACACACAGTGGTAAGGCCTATTTGTATAATAGTCACTATGATCATAAACAACCATATCACTATAGATTTTATAAACATCGATATCATTAGCCCAGTTCATCATATCAGGGGTATATCCTCCTGGTGGTCTCATATTAACCTCCAAACCAATAAAATCACCTTTATTCCCTAACCCTGGACGATCTTCTAATAATTGGAAAAATTCACAATGGAAAAATCTGCCATTAACAGGAAACTCTTTAACAACACTTCTTCCTAATTTTACTAATTCTTCAGGAATTTTTCTCAAAGAATAATAATGCATATCACTATTATCATTTACAACATCCATGATTGAATTAGGGAAAACATGTGATGTTTCAAATAATACTTCATGCTCTCTATTAGCTATACCATCATAAGAAATAATCAAACCATTAACAAATTCTTCCATGATATATTGAGTTATATGATCAATCTTATAGAAATCCTCTAATTCCTGATCATTATTTAACTTATATGTAGCAGCTGCCCCAACTCCATTATCCGGCTTAACTACTACTGGATAGCCTACCTCTGCAATAAATTTTTTCCCATTTTCGATTGTATCCACAAGATGATAACGGGCTGTTTTAACCCCAGCTTTTTGATAATAAGCTTTCATTCCTGATTTAGTCTTAAATATCTTCGTTACATCTTCTTTCATTCCTGTATTGATATTAAAATCAGTTCTAAGCCTTGCATCTAATTCTAGCCAATATTCATTATTTGATTCTAACCAATCAATTCTCCCATACTTACTAGCTAAGTATGCTACACAGCGATATACATTTTCATAATTCTCCATATTGTTTACATAACAATATTCAGTTACTGAATTTTTTAATTCGTCGCTTATACTTTCCATTGGCATGTCCCCAATTGCCAATACATTTACACCATGGTTCTTCATTCGATCACAAAAGTGCCAATATGATTTAGGAAACATTGGTGATATAAATAAAAAGTTCATAAGCCCCCTCCTTTTCTATTTTTCAATGGTTATACCATTGCATAGTCTAATTATAACATATGTGAAAAATATAGTAAAAACAAAACATAATAAACTCATTTATATTGATTATTTTATTACTATTAAAAAAACAATGATTTAGTTAATCCAGCTGTCATTGTCATTTTTAATAATTAGACAAATCTAATCACATAACTCAATTCAAATAACTTTACTAATAAATATTAAAACAGTCTCTACTTATCGATTCATACAACTGCAATATATATTTATAACTAACATAACAAAATCAAAAATACAAAAAAACAACAGCTAACTCGTTAGTTGTTGTCTCTTTTATCATTAATATTGTCAAAAGAACTATATAAATAATGACATCGTAGCCCAAAGAAAATAAGCTGTATCAATCCTCAGTGCATTCTTTACTTCAATGACCAGTTCAACTTATTAACAAATACAAACATGTATCCAATATAAAAACTACTAATATCTATTCCATTAGAAAAAGCAAAGAGACAAATATTTCATATTACTGTCTTGATCAACAATAGAATTAATATTTATATAAATGATTTGAATAAGAATTTTCTAAATTATTACTGTTAAACCGCATTTTCTACACACTAAACAATAAAATAAAATAATAAACAGATGGAAAATTTGCATTTTTTAACGGCATAATCTTCCATCTGTTTTTCTTTACGATTTTTAGTATTATTTAAGTATAACTATTAGAGAGGAAAAAGAAAAGAAACAGCCAGTTAAAGATTCTCACCCTCTAACACTGTTCCTTTTCAATCGTCAGTTGATACTGATGATACAAGATTTTTCACTAAATATCGAGACAACTTTTAATACGTTAGATTTTAACTTTTTTAATGAACCTGTATTCTCCCAAATTGAGAAAATCGAGCATCATTGCCTTAATAATATAAATGCTTCTTCACTTCATACTGCCTGTATAACCAAAATAACCACCAACTTTATCTTACCTTTATATCTGGAATTTTTAGGCGGTTCTTTACTATATTCAAAAAATCTTATCTTTGTTATCTTCATAAAAAAACACGGTAATTTTACCGTGTAAAAATTTCTTCCTTTCTATATTAAATTGCAGTCTTTTAATATTTTTTCAACAACTTCCCATACCATCAAAGAAGGATTTTCCCTATAAAAACTATAACCTTTATATCTTTGCAACTGATATCCATTAGCCTGATTAGATTGCATAATACGTTTTGATCGTTCTATAGCTTTTTTTACATTATCAATGCTTAACTGTTCCAAACAGCGCTTAAAATGATCATAATACTTATAGTCATCCATGCTTAGAAAATGTTTGTTATAGGCTCTATTGATTGAATTGATATATTGCTTCCTATCAGTTTTTGAACCATTACAATCCATTTTATGTAATATGATCCACAAATCAAATGTAAAGTTACTATAGCCAAATTTATAAACTATGTTCTTTCCAATAGCAGAAGCCTTTTTCAAATTATCGATAGTCTGCTTAAATTGCTGAACATGAAATTCATCATTACTCTGGCTATATAATTCCATCATCTGATCCAGAATCTTACTTTGCGTATATTGAAGATCAAGTTCTTTATCAAAATAATTTTGAAAATACTGTAGCTTTTGATCAAAATCATAACTTACCCTATAGCTTCTTTTAACTGTGATACTAACACCTCCTTAATCACACGGTAAAATTACTGTGTGATTAATGTCTTTCATCTTTATAAAATATCTTAAAATTTCATTCAGTATATCTTTTAATTCTTTGATGTCATTATTATTTTCTTTAATAAAAATATTTATATCAATGATCTGTTTATTAATTTCCTGTAATGTGATATATGCCTTGATCATCAGTTCAAAAAGATTACTTTTAGAAAACTGTGGATTTTCTTTCGCAATAGTATTAAATAAAGTTTTAGTTTCTTCACTGCATCTGATTGTTATATTTGTTTCTTTAACCAATCTGTATACTCACCTCTTTTCTAGCAGGATTACAAAAACATAAACTTTAATTCTATAATTACTTTTCTATAATTTTTTCATATATATTTTCAATAAAATCGTTATCATTTACTTTGTTTTCTACATATTTGTCAAAATTATATTCATTTACTTTTTTATCATCTATAACTTTTAAGTAATCTGGATAATTCTCTTTTACTAATCTTCTAGTAGTTTTATAAGAACTACCACAAAAATTATACTGTATATACTCTACATTTTCTATTAAAGTAAAAATTGAGACAGAATTATATATCAAACTTTTTTGTATATACAAATTTTCATTATTATACCAGTCTGTCGTGCCATAATTTATGGTTAACCCCAAATTTTTAGAATCTATTTCAAACACATATCCATACTCTGCAAGCGGTAAATTTCCAACTAGATTACCAATATTACTATTATTTCCTACATATTTACTTTGATATTTTATAATATTTCCAATCCCATTTTTATTTCTATTAAATATAGACTTTGGTACTGTTTCATTTGTATATTGTTTTTGGGTATCTATAATGTAATACTCGTTTTTTGTATTTGCATTTATTCTATATACATTATAAAAAAAGGATTTGTAGGTAATTATATCGGTAGTTTCTGTCATATATCTATAAATCGGTGGTCTTTTATATGTTATTACTCCTATATAATCAATTACAAAAAAAGCTGCCAATATTCCAATAAATACACTTATGGAAATAATTATTTTCTTCCATATATTTTTGTTCTTTATTTCTCTAAATATACCAATTATAAATATTATTATTCCTAATATAGAAGATATTGAACACCAGCTGCTCTCTACATCAAATATTGTAAATGCAGCAAAACTTAAAATAATTCCTAGTCCCATCAATACTATTGATATTTTTTTATGTTCATTATCAATTTGGTGTTTAGTATAATCGATCGTATTTATTAAACTCTTTTCTGTTGTTTTTATTATATTCTCTGTTTCAATTTTTTCTCCACTCAATAGTTCATTTAAAGTTATTCCTAATTCTTCACTTAACGGTTTTAACAATGATAAATCCGGCATGTAATTTCCATTTTCCCAGCGGGATATTGTTTTATTGCTAACCCCTAAACGCTCTCCTAACTGCTCTTGTGTTAATCCTTTATTTTTACGATTATAGGCAATAAATCTCCCTATCTTTTTTACATCCATAATTTCTTTTGCTCCTTTCGTAAAAACTATAGCACTTTATTCTCAAAAAATAACACCCCACAAATAGCGAATTGTTTATTTATCTATAATTAAACATAATAAAAAATTAATTATCTGTCCTGCTTATTGTAATTTATCTTTCATTCAAAGATTTTGTATCTATTTTTATATTTTCAAAATTTCTTCTTATATTATCATTTATATTATTTTTATCTCTATTAATAATAAGTTTGTTAATTGCAATAATGTATTGCTTGAATCATTTACCTTAAAATCATCATGATAATAGTCAAGTAATATTTCAATTCTATTTTCCATTATTTTTTGGCTTTTTAAAAAATCTTTCCTTTTAAAAATAAATTACTATCGTCAGTTTTGATTATAACATAAAAGACAGATTATTTTTAAACGCTTCTTACTTGATAACAGATAATTAAAAATAAGAGATTTCAAAAGTCGCTGTATTTATCAGCACAATAAGAAATCTCTTTTTTATGTTTATCTAAAAACTATCTGTTCTCTACTTTTTCTTAATTGGAATCCAAATTTCACTATAATATTTTTCATCATCAATTCCTTTTTCATAATCTTTTGGATTTGAATACATTTCAATATTATACCCTGCTGCTATTTCATAATCATTTGAATTAGGTAACCACTCTTTAAATATTCTTTCATTTGTTTCTTGCATTTTCATATTTGCGGGACCTATACAAGAGAAAACTACCCAAGTAAATTTTGGAATTTCTATAATTTCAAAGTCTTTAGGAACCTTTAATTCAGAATTATAATCATCTCCAATAATATAATCAAATAAATCTCCCTTCATATTAGTATCAATATTAACAGCATATTTAGATTTTATTTTATTAAATGTATTTTTCATAAAAAATCTTTTCCATATTTTTGGTATTTCTTGATATGCAGTTTCATATTTAAAACTATCCTTTAAACCAACAACTTTAAAAGCTTCTCTTTCTTCAATTTTATACTCCATAGTATAACCACCTTTCAATATTAAATTTATTTTTAAAGGTGCAAATTCTTTTATTTTTCCACCTTTACGAACCTCTGTTGGAGTAGAACCATGAAATCTTGTAAACGCTTTTGTAAAACTATCTGGCGAATCATATCCATATTTTAAAGCTATATCAATTACCTTATGATTAGTATGCACTAGTCCATATCCTGCAAGTGATAATTTTCTGTTTCTAATATATTCACTTATCGAATAACCACATAACATAGAAAATCCTTTTTGAAAATAAAATGATGATACATACAAATGTTCTGCAATATCTTGTATAGTTATATCATTTGTTAGATTATTTTCTATATATTCAATAGCTCTACTAATAGATTCACTCCAATTCATCGTTTTTCTCCTTTTAGTTCATAAATAAATTTTAACTTAAAAAGATTTATTATACCCGATATATCTTGTTAATATTTGTCTATATAATTACTTATTTTTCAATGATTTTAAAAATTTATCTGCTTCTTCCCTTGTTTTAAAAACAATTATATTTTTGTTGGTTCTATACTTTTTAAGTAATTTATATATTTGAGGTAAATTTTTCTTTGGAAAATCAATAATAGATTGTTTAAACTCTTCATCAAATTCTTCTTCTATCCATGGCAAATCTTCTCTTTTCTTCCCTATACGAGCTTTAGCTCCTGAAAGACATTCTTCTAAAGAAAAATCCAGTAGAAATACAGTATCACATACCTTTAAACGCTTTTTTAAAGTACGTTGATAATTACCATCTATGATCCATTCATCACTTTTTAATATTTCTTTTAATTTTTCATCAAATTCTACTTCAGTGATATTTGTTTTATCTGATTTATGCCATATCATATCTAAATGATATAATGGTAAATCAATGATATTTTTCAATTTTTGTGAAAATACACTTTTCCCTGCTCCAGGGCTTCCAATAACAACAACTTTTAACATTTCTATTCTCCAACAATAACTATAAATTTCAATTTATTTATTATTCCAACATTTTTAATAGTTCGTCAGCATTTTTTTATTAATGGTGCTATGCTGTCTTTATAGCGTGTCAAATCGACATTCTTCACTGCATTGCATATTTCATCTGACAACTCCGGTCTAAACAAAATCACTTCATGCAATGCTGATAGGTCATGTCTAATTACAGTTAGTTTCTCATCATAAAGTAATTTAACCATAACAGGAAGTGCATTTTGTAATTTTCTTCTTTCATCCCATCTTGCCTGTGCACAACATAAAATAAATGCACATGTTCTAACATAAGAACTTTCCGCTGTTAAAAGACTTACAAAATCTTCAAAGTACAAATAATATTCATCAGATAAAGCTGATTTTGCACTGATTTTCTTTGAAAAAGCATATGCTTTTTTTGTTATTTTTATCTTGAAGTATATCCAGCATTACAATTCTATTTATCATTCAATCACACCCTTAAATTTCAATTTATAGAAACATTATATATTTACCCATCAGGACAATCAACTAAATGCATTTATCTTATTTCTTATCTTTAAAAGTTTTATTTTAGCAGCAATCAGCTTAACAAACTATATCATTATAATCAAATTCCTTTAATGATATAGTTCAATACTAAAGTATCAATAATCAGTAATTCAAAAAAAGCTGAACGAATTTAACACAATTTAAAAGTTTAATTCATTACAGCTTCTATAATACAATTATTCTTCTACTTCCTGTTTCTTTTTTTGACGATGTTTAAAATAATTCACTAAAGCATAATAAACTGGAATTGTTAAAAATACTAACCATGTTGGTGACCAAATATTGTGGTAAAATCCTTCATATAAAAAATATAGGATTAATAATATCGGATAAGGAAAATGATTTAAATCACGATATTTAATCGTTCCAATAGCTCCTTCGATAATTGGTATGATCAGCAGCATTATCCATAAAGGATGAAAATTTCCAGTATAAAAAGCCATAGTTAAATAAACAACAATAATAATTAGTGCAAATGGAAACCTGGTATAGTTTTCATAATAATGATACCAGTTGTTCTCTTTATGCAACTTTTCCCATTCATCATGACTATATGTTTTTTCATTAACTTTGATTCCTGTCCCATCAATATGAACACTTTGATTTTTAGCTGCTTCTTCGATATGAATTCCATCCCAGCCAATATGGACTTCATCACCATTTTTATCACTAACATGAATTCCACGTTTTAAACTTATATGCACTTTATCCTTTTCTGGGATTTCTGTCTGTTCATTTTTACTTTTGCCACTTTCAAATTCTTTTTGATCTGTTTTTAATAATTCATCCAATGAAATCCCATAAAGTTCAGATAACAAAATAAGATTATCAGTATCTGGGGATGCCTCAGCTCGTTCCCATTTGCTTACAGCTTGACGACTAATTCCTAACTTATTTGCTAAAGCTTCTTGAGAAAGATTATTTTCTTTTCTTAATTTTACCAGACGATTTGCTATTTCTATATTCAATACTTATACCCCCTTAAACACTTTTATTATGACAAAAAGTATATAGTTGCTCCAGATATTCTAGTTATCATTTATGCAACCACTGGTTGCAATTTAGATTATTATAATACAATTTATATATCTAAAACAATAAATTATTATATTTATTGAACTTTTTTTAATAAGCTTATATTATAAAGATAGATGATATATTTGTATGGTGTAATACACCTCCTTACTGAAAAAGGACTGTTTCTTATTTGAAACAGTCCTTTATATTAAATACATTCCTTTTAAATATGTATTATACCGCTTATTGTTTTTTAGCATCATAAGTTACTTCTATACCAAGGTTGCCAAAAACCTTAGCATCCATCGGACCTATCGTTGAAGTAATATGAGCCTGAGTTCCTTTTAATTTGGGTAGTTGAGATAATGCCAGCTTAGCATTTTCATTATTTACCGCACTCAACGATAAAGCAATCAATACCTCATCACTATGTAAACGAGGATTAACACTGCCCAAATATTCGGTTTTTAAATGCTGAATTGGTCCAAAAGCATTTGGTGAAATTAAATGCACATCATTAGGAATTTTTGCTAAATACTTAATTGCATTAATTAAGATTGCTGAACATGACCCCATAAAATCCGTCGTTCTTCCCGTAATAATCGTACCATCATCTAATTCAATTGCACCTGCATAACAATTTGCCTGTTTTGCTTTTTCATTAGCTGCTGCCACACATTTACGATCTTCAACAACAACCTTAGCCTGATTCATAACTAATTCTTGTTTATTAAATTCATCTAAAGAACACTCTTCTTTAACATAACGATTTCTAGTATTATAATATCGACGAATTATTTCCTGACGACTGGCCTCTTTGCAAATTTCATCATCACTAATACAGAATCCTGCCATATTTACTCCCATATCAGTTGGTGAATTATAAGGACTAATGCCATAAATTTCTTCAAACATATTTTTTAAAACTGGGAAAATCTCAATATCTCGATTATAATTTACCGTAACTTCATTATACGCATCCAAATGAAATGGATCAATCATATTTACATCATTCAAATCTGCTGTTGCTGCTTCATAGGCTAAATTAACCGGATGATTTAAAGGAATGCTCCAAATTGGAAATGTTTCAAACTTAGCATAACCCGCTTTTATTCCTCTAATATGTTCATGATATAACTGTGAAAGACATGTAGCCATTTTTCCACTCCCTGGCCCTGGAGCAGTCACAACAACTAAAGGTTTTGTTGTTTCAATATAATCATTTTTACCAAAACCATCTCTACTAATAATTTTTTTTGTATTAGTTGGATATCCATCAATTAAATAATGTAAGTATACATTAATATTTCTCTTTTCTAAACGGCTTTTAAAAACATCTGCTGCTTTTTGACCATCATATTGAGTAATAACTACACTTCCAACATCCAATCCTTTACTTCGATAAACCTCAATTAATCGTAAAACATCATTATCATAAGTAATTCCTAAATCCCCTCGAACTTTATTACGCTCTATATCACTAGCAGAAATCGCTATAACAACCTCAGCCTGATCTTTTAACTGTAATAACATTTGCAATTTACTATCTGGTGCAAACCCAGGCAATACTCTAGAAGCATGATAATCATCAAATAATTTACCACCAAATTCTAGATATAATTTATCACCAAATTGAGCAATTCTTTCTTTTATATGAGTAGACTGCATTGCTAAATATTTATCATTATCAAATCCAATTTTCATATGCTGCTTGCATGAAACCTATATTGTAAATTTAAGCTTCATACTTCTCCTTTCTTAAAATTCTTTTATAATAAAGTATACATTTTATATTTTATCTTTAAATATAACTTTTATCTTTTGTATTCTACTTTATTTATGATATTATTGCACGAGTTTGCATTAAAATTTACTTAAAAATAAAAAATTATTATAAAACAACATCTTTACAATGTTGTTTTATAATAGACAATACTTTGATAAGGTTTTAAGCATGAATTGCAAATATCATTATAGTTACTAATCAAAATTTGATAATCTTTTAAATCTAAATCAAAAAATACTTCTTGATCATAAAAATTATTTAATACAATTAATTCTTGATTATCTAAAATGCGTTTATAAGCAAATATTTGGGGATGATCTTTTAACATGCAGACATATTTACCTTCACTAATAATCTTATGCTCTTTTCTTAATCTAATTAATTTTTGATAATATTTATAAATTGAATCCTCATCCTGTAAATCTTTTTTAACATTGATTTCATGATAATTCTCATTTGACTGCAACCATGGTTCTACATCAGAAAAGCCACCATTGACACTATCATCCCACTGCATTGGTGTTCTTGCATTATCACGAGATTTTTCTTGTAAAATCTTATGAATTTGTTTTTCATCAACACCTTCTCTTTTTAAAATATGATACGCATTGATACTTTCAACATCTTTATATTGTTTTATATCTGTAAAATAATGATTTGTCATTCCTATTTCTTCACCCTGATAAATATACGGTGTTCCCTGCATCATGTGAATCGTTGTAGCTAACATTTTTGCAGATAATTTACGATATTTTTTATCATTACCAAATCGAGAGACACTTCGAGGCTGATCATGACAGTTCCAAAACAAAGCATTCCACCCGTTACCTTCCTGCATTTTTACTTGCCAGGTATTTAATAATTCTTTCAATTCTTGAAAATCAAATGGCATAGAAGTCCATTTTTCTTTATTGAGATAATCAACTTTTAAATGATGAAAACTAAACACCATATCAAGTTCCTGATTATCCGGATTTGTATAGCCAATACAATTTTCTACACTTGTGGCAGACATTTCACCAACTGTAATACAATTATCTACTTTACCAAATGACTGTATATTTAATTCATGAAGATAATCATGAACTTTAGGCTGATCACAGTAGAACTGTTTGCCAATACCTTGAGGACAATCTTCAAACGTACGTTTATCAATGTTATTGATAACATCAAAACGAAAGCCTCGTATCCCTTTTTTTAACCAAAAATTAATAATTTTAATTAATTCATTTCTAACATCTTCATTTTCCCAATTTAAATCAGCTTGTTTTTCATCATAAAGATGTAAATAATATTCATTATGTTCAGGAATATATTTCCAGGCTTTTCCACCAAATTTGCAATCCCAATTAGTAGGTAATTTTCCATTCTTCCCTTTTTTAAAGAAATAATAGTTTTTATATTTTTGATTACCTTTTAACGCCTCTTTAAACCACTGATGCTCTGTAGAAGTATGATTAAATACCATATCAAACATCAAATAAATGCCTCGCATTTTTGCTTTGACAATTAATTCCTCTAAATCTTCCATTGTTCCAAAAATAGGATCTATACAATAATAATCTTTAATATCATAACCACTATCTCTTTGTGGTGAAGAAAAGATTGGACACATCCAAATCATATCTATCCCTAATTCTTTTAAATAATCTAACTTCTCAATAATACCCTTAAGATCACCAATTCCATCATGATTTGTATCTTTAAATGATTTTGGATAAATTTGATAAATCACTTTATCTCCATAATGCATATTCGTTATCTCCTTATTTATTAATTTTCACGATTTCTTCTTCTAAAGCATCAATATTTTGGTGTGCTTTACATACCTCAATCCTTTGACCACTAGTAAAAATGACTGGCGAAACTACAGATTTTTGATTAGCCTTAATAGTTTCCAAATCAACTTTACATATCACATCTCCTACTTTTATTTCCTGTCCATCTTTCACATAACTTTCGAATCCTTCACCTTTTAACTCAACTGTATCCATCCCGATATGAAGTAAAACTTCAATCCCATCATGACGTCTTAAACCATAAGCATGTTTAGTTGGAAATGTCATAATTACTTTTCCATTAAACGGTGCTAGTACATTGCCATCACTTAATTCCACTGCAAAACCATCACCCATTAAACCTTCTGAAAAAACTTTATCTTCGACCTCACTTAATACCATCATTTTTCCTTGAAAAGGTGAAACAAAAACTGATTCTTTATTTCCATTAATTTCAAGATTGGTTAGTTTTTTCTTTCCAACAAGATAGGTTAAAGAAAATGAGATAATTACAGCCACAGCTATAGCTGCCAAAAAAATCAACCAGTATTGAGATTTGATTGAAATTATTCCTGGTAACCCACCTACTCCAATACTAAATGCCTGGACTCCAAAACTTACTGAGATTACTGAAGCAGCCGCGGAACCAATCATCCCGCAAATGAGTGGAAAAATATATTTTAAATTTACTCCAAATAAGGCTGGTTCAGTAACCCCTAAATAACAAGAAATACATGCTGGAACATTTATCTGTTGAGCTTTTTCATTCTTTTTTTGGAGAACAGACATCGCTAAAACACTTGAGCCCTGAGCAATATTGGATAAAGCAATCATGGGCCAAAGAATCGTTCCCCCAAACATACTAGTAAGTGTTGTATCAATTGCATTAGTCATATGATGAAGACCAGTCATAACGATAGGTGCATAAACTAAGCCAAACAGTGCTGCAAATAAAACACCAAACGATGAAGTTAAACCACTATAAACCATGTTTGCAATTCCATTACCAATTGCCCAGCCAATTGGACCAACAATTGTATGGGCAATGATTACTGCTGGTACTAACGAACAAAATGGCACTATGATCATGCTGACAATAGCAGGTGTAATCTTTCTAAAAAACTTTTCTAAATATACTAATACAAATCCTGCCATTATAGCGGCAATAACCTGTCCCTGATATCCAATCATTTGAATTTGAGCAAACCCAAAATCCCAGACTGGAATATCCTTAGCTGCTGTAGAAGCAACTGAAAAACCATTTAACAATTGCGGTGATACTAACGTCAATCCTAATATGATTCCTAGAATTTGAGTTGTTCCCATCTTCTTTGTAATCGACCAAACGATCCCAACTGGTAATAAATGAAATACTGCCTCACCTATCAACCATAAAAAATTGTATGTTCCTTCCCAAAACTGAGAAATATCCGCTAAACTCTGACTACCGTTATTAAAAAAATTAATTTCTCCAATAATATTTCTTAATCCCAAAATTAAACCTCCACAAATAAGTGCTGGGATCAATGGAGCGAAGATTTCTCCTAAATTTCCCATAATCCTTTGTGGTTTCTTTACTAACACGCTCAATTCCACTTATTTCAACAAAATCCTGATAAAACATTTGAACTTCATTACCAATAATAACTTGAAATTGTCCAGATTGGGTGAATGTTCCTTTTGCCACACTAAGTGATTCAATCTTATCAATATCTGCTTTATCATAATCAACTAATACAAAACGCATTCTTGTCACACAGTGACTAACAGCCTTAATATTTTCCTTTCCACCAACATATTCTAATAATTTCTTAGCATCACTACTAAATTTTCCCATCTAATTTACTCCTTTTTACCTTGTACGTACATCTTTTACAAAAGTGATTATAACCTGTACGTATATGTTTTGTCAATATATTAATAAAAAAAGCTGAATTAATCAGCTATTTCGTTATTCCAACCATATGTAATAAATATTTAGCATTAGTCGTTTTACAACGACCCTTTTTTATTAAATAATCAAACATGATCTTATTATCTTGATAGTATTCTTTAAAATGGTAGTTAATACATGGGACTTGATTTTCTAACTCACATAATTCAAAATCATGAGTCGTAATAAAAGTAAAAATATTATTCGAAGCTAATTGTTTAACTGTTTCTATCGCTCCATAGATTCGATCATTTGAATTAGTTCCCTTAAAAATCTCATCTATTAAAGCTATCATTCTTTCGCCTTTGTTATTAGCTTCAACAATTTCTTTGATTCGTAATAATTCTGCATAAAATGTTGAAATACCGCTTAAATCATCTTCCAAACGCATTGAAGTGTAGATTTTCATCAATGAACATTTAAAAGATCTTGCCATCACCGGCCCTCCAGCATATGCTAATACTAAATTTACCCCTATCGTCCTTAAAAAAGTTGTTTTCCCAGACATATTAGAACCAGTAATAACACAAACATGTTTATCCATTGTAAATGAATTAGCTACTGCTCGTTTATCATCAATTAATGGGTGATAAGCTTCATCAAACTCCAGATGCATATTATCATTAAATTTAGCAAATGTAGTTAAATGCTTAGTTTTTAATAATACCTGCAAACTAATCAAACTTTCCAATTCTCCTATTGTATCAATCCAATCGTTTACTTGATTACTATATTTACTAACCCACAATTCATAACGTTCCCGACAATTTACATCCCAAAGCAATATTCCATTTAATAATAAAGCTGCTAATAAGTTATTACGCTGTTTAATTGAAGAACTGATTGCCTTTAATTCATTAAATGCCTGACTAGAATTATGGAGTTTATTTTTTAATTTGTTTAAATGCAAAGATGAAAAATTAGTATTTTCAACTAATTCGCAAAGATTTTGATAACTGGTTAAACACTTAGACAATTCACTAATCTGCTTAAATAAAATATTATTTTTATTAAAGTTTATAATCATGATAATCCATTGTCCAAAAATTAAAACAGGGAAAATTATTACTGCAAATTTAAAAACGATCTCAAATAAAAACATTATTAAAGCTATAATTGTTAAAACAGGAATAATATATCTAGCTGCTTTCCAGCTTTTAACTTTTTGATTATTTTTAATATTAACAATAAATTCTTCAATTACTTTTTCGACCGTTTTAGGTTTCAACAATATCTTGCCATAAGTTTCAAAATCAATTACAAATTTATCCTTATTTCCTAATTCTTTTACTGCTTCCTGTTCTTGAACAATTAAATCACCATCAAACTTTGTTCTTGTTAATTTATCTAATAACCTTTTCTTTCCCCTTAAAGTAACCGCAATATTCAAATACTGGAATAAAGAATTCTTGCCAACAATATCAAGATCTTTCATGACTCCAGTCACACTTTCTAAATAGTCGACTCCCGTTTCCGTAAAATCTTTCCATTTATCACCATAACGTGCTATATAATTTTCAACTACTACTAATCTTGCTTTTAAATAAATTAAACGATCCATCAGTTTAGTATGCCAAAAAACTAAAATAACAAAAAATATTAACATTATAAAAGCAAATATATAAAGATACTCGCGATTAAAAAAATAGCCACTTAATAAAAATAGTATCATTCCAACCCCATCAATAAAACGAAAAATAGACATTTTTAACGATCTGCCTTCTAATTCATTAATATCTTTAATTATTTTATTTTGTAACATTAAATAATCATTATAGTTCATAATTTCCTCACTTTAAAAATTATAATTGAGTCCTTCTTGCAAAATCAACAAACCGAAATTTATCAGGACGGTGTTTTGAAATAGTGTATTGAAATAAAGTAGCATCTTCTAAATATGTATACGATTTAACACAAACCAGCAAATCAAAGTCATGCATATCTAAAAGCTTCTTTTCTTCTTCACTAGCTTTAATAACTGTAAATTCTTTTCTTGCAAAACTAATTTTTAATTTTAGATCATTTTCAATATAACTATATAACGAGTCTTGAACGATCTCTTTAGTAAGATTAGAGACAATATTAGAATTTAAATAATCCGTATCTAAAATTACACGTTCACCATTAACCAAACGAACTCGTCTAACCTTATAATAATCACCATCTTCCATATACAGCTCTCGTTTCATCAATTCATCAACTGGATTAAGCGATAATTCAATTACCTCAGTAGTTACCTTTCCATTAATTGTCTTAGCTAATTCTTTAAAACTTGTTACTCCCGAAACTGGAAAAGCTATTTTATCTACATCTAATACCAGTGATCCCTTACCTTTATTTTTTTGAATATAACCATTTTTAAGCAAAATATCTAATGCTTTTCTAACTGTATCACGTGAAGAACCATACATTTTCATTAATTCATTTTCACTTGGTAAATATGTATGTTCTCTAATTTCATGATTTTTAATTTTATTGATTAAATCCTGTGATATTTTTTGATATTTACTTAACATCCAAAGCAGCCGAGTAAACTCGACATCCTCCTTTCTAAAATTATTTAACAAAATCTATTGTTATTACTAATTTTACTGTTAATAATCACTTAAACATTATAACAAATATTCCGTTTTCTTCCACCTATTAACTATAAAAACATAAAAAACTAAGCTAAGCTTAGTTTTTGTTCTTATCATTCTTTCTATTTGAAACAGTTTGAATACTGCCAATAATTGTAGATCCTTCTTCAACCATGATTTTAGCAGAAGTTGTATTACCGTCTAAAACAGATGTACCTTTTAACGATACTCTATTTTCAGCAACGATATTACCTTTGATTTCACCTTCTAATACAACATCACTACTATTAACATCTCCCTGTAAATTAGTTTTACCCAGGATATTGGCAATTCCCTTACAAATTACATTTCCAACAATTGCAGCATCGATCGTAGTTAAAGAATCAGCTTTAATATTTCCTTTTACTTTGCCTTTAATAGTTACAGATTTATCACAGATAATATTTCCTTCAATTATACCCTCAACCTGCAAATCAGCTTTACAAGTAATGTCTCCAGAAATCTTTGTCCCATAAGAAATAACAGATGCAGCATATTCTGGTTGTACTTTTTGAGGTTTTGAATAAACAGGTTCTTCTTTAGGAACATTAACAGTTTTATTTTCTACTTTCTTTTCAAATTTAGGTTCTACCTTTTTTGGTTCTGCTTTTCTTTGTTCTATTTTCTTTTCAGCTGACGATTTTTCTTTTCTTTCTATTACTTCTTCCTCTTCCTCTACAAAAACTGCTTTATTAATTATATCCATTATATTTCTTTTCTTGTTACTCATCTCACAATTCTCCTTTATCATAAACTTACTCATATAACAACTAACCAACCATATTTCTTAAAAACAGACACCAGCAATATATACGAATACTAACAAAATACCCTTATGATGTCAATGTCACTACATAATTATACCATACAATTCAGGACTATTCACTAAAAGATTGACAAAATATTTTAATATAAGCACAAATAGGACACCTAAATCATAATTAAACATTAATAATAACAAACTATAGGACAATTGATCTCAATACTATCATATAATTTTGCTGCAATATTAGTTGGAAGATTAATACAGCCATGGGAACCATTATTCATATAAATCGTTCCACCCCATTTACTTCGCCACGAAGACGAGTCATGTAATCCTATTCCCTTATTGAATGGCAGCCAGTACGATACCGGTGTTTCATATGGCCAAGTACCATCAGGTAACTTTGTTCCCCTTAAAACACGATTACGCTCTTTATTATAAAGATAATATGCTCCTGCAGGTGTTCTTCGGTCAGGATCGTTATAAGTTCCTGAAACAATATCTGATTCTAAGATTATTTGACCATCTTTATGGTACCACATATGCTGTGCCTTTAAATCAACTTCAACAAAGGTATTACCTAAACCGCCATTATCAGTAGAACTTTCTCTACCAGTTGTCACAGGAATTCGTACTCCAACCTTATTAGCATAAATATCTTCTAATAAACCACTAATCTCTTTTGAATTTTGTAATCGTAAGCCATAATTACCGCCACTTACTGTAATTGTCCGGTTATTAGCACCAACAAATGTTCTTGTACCGCCAACACTATTTATCTTTTTTGCTAGTGAATTAACAAAAGCTGCAGCTTTTTCTTTGAATACATCATCATCACGATAATAATTACCACTTTCATCAACCGAAAGCCAGGTTATTAAAGTATTTCCATCTAAAACAACATCACCAGAATTTGTTTTATATGTAATTACAGCAGAAGCGTATTGTTTAGCCGCTTCATATAATTGCTGGATCTTAGCATCATTTGTTTTTACAGACGGCTCTACATAACATTTTTGTTCTTGCAAATCAATACTTATCTTTCCTTCACTAAAGGCTAATCTTATTGCTTCTAACATTTTTTCCTGATCAACAGTCGAACCTGTGACTTCATTTATAATTGTAAATTCATTATTAACATATTCTACTTTAGCATCTTCAGGAGGTATTTGTGCTCCAGCTTGTAGATGATTTAGTGATAATACTTTATCTTTTAAAACCACTTCATCAAGTAATGCTAAATTATTAACCGTATTATTTCTTTTAGTAAAAAAAGCTTGAATCCAGCCAAATGAATTTTGTTTTTTTAAAACTTCTTTAACATCATTGTTTTTATTATATTTAACCCCCAAATCTTTACCCGATACAAATTCTGATGTACCATCATTAAACTTTAATTCTAAAGAATAATCATCGATTGTTTTGGAAAGCTTTTCATTAACTTCATCGATAGTTAAGCCGCTTACATTTACATCATTGATATAAGTACCGTTTAAAAACTTTTTATTAAAATAAATAGTTCCTACAAAATATACAATAATAATTCCAGCTATTAAAGCCAGAATAATAATAAACTCTTTACGAACTTTTCGCTTTTTTTTATTTAACCCTACATCACTACCCATACTATTCATAATTCCCTCTTGTCTTTTCTAAAATTTGCCAATATACCACATTTCTTTCTATATGCATTCTAGCATTTTAACTCTAATTGTCAACCAAAACCGCCTATAAGATGGTATTTTTAAGAATTATTAATACTTAGATATTTTGTTTAAGAAACAATCGTAATTTATTTATATTTCCATCATAGCAATATGCCTGAATCTTAGCCTTTTTTGCTCCCTCTACATTTTTTAAGACATCATCAATAAAAATGCATTCATCAGCATTCAAATTAAAATTTATTAAAAAATGCTCATAAATTTTCAAATCAGGTTTTAACATTTGATAGCGAGCCGAAATATAAAAATCATCAAAATATTTAAATGCAGGTACTTTTTGATAATAATCATTAAATTGTAAACTACAATTAGATAACAAATACAGCTTAAAACCTTGTTGTTTTAATTCCTTTACCAAAGGAACCATTTCATCAAATGGTTCAAAATAATCATACCAGTGATATAAAGCATATTTTAATATAGCATGATCCTGTTTATCAGTTTGTCTATAAATTTGCTCTAATGCTTCATCATTGCTGATTAACCCCTGATCCAGCATTTGCCATTGGCGACTATCAAAAAGCTCCTTTCTAATTACATCTCGTTCATGTAGATCATCACTTAACTTACTAGCAATATATTCCGGATCCCATTTTAAAATTACATTTCCCATATCAAAAACAATATTTTTAATCATTTGTTAAAGCTCCTAAAACAGCTGTTCCTTTTATGATCTGCTCATTAGTCGGCATTGAAAAATTCATTCTAAAAGACTGACAGTGTTTACTGTCATCATCATAAAAAGCATTTCCGGGAACAACTGCCACTTTATGAGCCAAAGCTTTTTGTACAAAAGTAGTCATATCAATTCTTTCTGGTAAAGTTACCCAAATAAACATTCCTCCATCAGGAATAGTCCATTTACAATCTTTACTAAAATGTTTTTCCATTTCCCTTAACATTAAATTACATTTTTTATCATATACTGCTTGTAATTTAGTCAAATACTGTTCCATATCAGTTTCATGTAAAAAACGCGCCATCACTTTTTGAGCCCAGGCATTTGTATGAACATCATTTGTTTGTTTAGCGATCGTACATTTTGCCAGTAACTCATGATGACCAATCATAACAGCTACCCGCATTCCTGGAGCAATTATCTTTGAAAAACTGGCAGCATATACTACTAATCCTTCATCATCTAATGATTTTATCGAAGGAACTGCCTCATTTCTAAATCTTAGATCCCCATATGGATTATCTTCTAAAATTAAAACTTGATATTTTTTAGCCAAAGCATAAACTGCTTTACGTTTTTCTAATGAAGTTGTAATTCCTGTTGGATTTTGAAAATTTGGAATTAAATAAATAAACTTTGGTTTTTTAGAGCCACTTAAAACTTCTTCTAATTTGGTAATATTAATGCCATCATCTTCCATATCGATTCCAACTAATTTTGCACCATTACTTTTAAAAGAATTTAAAGCACCCAAAAAGCTAGGATTTTCACAAACAACAAGATCACCTTCATCACATAAGCACTTAGCCATAAAATCCATGATTTGCTGTGACCCTGAAGTCACCATCACTTCATCATAATCTTTAACAACAGTTTCATGCCGTGATAAAAACTTAACCGCCTCTTCTTTAAAATCACTATCCCCTTCAGTAATCCCATATTCTAAAATTGAATTAGGTTTACTATTAAAAATATCATCACTAATTTCTTTTAGCTTAGCAGCTGGAAAAGTCTCACTAGCAGGATTTCCTCCTCCAAAACTAATAATTTCTGGATCTTTCATCATTTTTAAGATTTCTCTAACAGCTGATGCCTTAACACCACTAATACGTTTTGAAAATTCAATTTTCATCATTTTACCCCCTTGATTTATAAGACTATTATAAACCAGATATTTAGTAATGCAAAGAATAATAGTTTGGTTTATAATGATTAAAAGGAGTGATTTATATGCAGGCATTATTTCTGGTTTTACATAAAATTGAAAAATTAGATGACTTATTAGCAGCCTTACAAAATAATGGTATAACTGGTGGAACGATTATTGACAGTAAAGGAATGATCAACACTCTAAAAAACAGCGATAATTTTATTATCGAATCATTACGAATTATTCTCGAAGATCCTCGTGAATCCAGTAAAACATTATTTTTCATCTTAAAAAACGAAGAAGTAGCAAATGTTAGAAAAATTATCGATGAAACCTTGGGAGGAATCAATAATCCCAATACTGGTATTATGTTTGGAATCGACTTAACTTTTGTTGACGGTTTAAGCAAATAATATTTATAAACCAGCTTACTTTGACCTATATAGTTAGGTCATTTTTTGTTTTTTCCATAATCTTTTATATTTTAAAATAATTTGATTCCATTACTTTTTATTATATATTGCTTTTTTACTGATAAAATTACGTTATCAATTTATTTAAAATCTTTAGAAAGAAAAAAGAATATTTATCTGTTCAATCAAAGTTTGATATATTATCCTGTTTCAGATAATAATCCACATAAAATCAATATCAATCTGTTAATTTCCAATAGATTATTATTCTATTTTTAGAAATTTAATTACATATCCTAAACTAATTTTAGTAATCTTCTATAACACATAAAAAATCTGCTCTCATTTTTCAACTGTTACATTAAATATGTTTATACTTATTTTTTTGAAATCACATCCATTAATATTTTTAACAAAATTCATTCCAAACAGTTACTCATAAGCTGTATAAGCTGCCATTACATTTTATTTTTCTTTATGATCCAAAAAAGAAGAAAGATTTTCATCTTCCTTCCTGTTGTTCATTAATCTTCTCTTTTTCTTTTGATAAAGGAAGCTGATAATAATGACAGCATTCCTATTCCAATATAGAATTCAATTACGTTTTGATCTCCTGTACTAACAGATCTATTATTTGATTCTCCATTTCCCGGTTGATTTGGTTCTTCAGGTTTTGGATCTTCTGGAGTATCATCTTTGATTTTCAATCCATTGCATGCTTCTTGTAATAACTTAAAAGCTTCGTCTACTTCTTCTTGGGTTACATTTTCGTTATCAAGAACATTTTGAGCATTCTTCAATTGACTTTCCAATACTGTCCAGGTTTCTTTTGTATAATTATCCTCATCTAACCTTTTTACTAAATCTACTAAATCTTTTAATTCATCTTTTGAAACAGTTTCTGGAATTCTTTCTAAGGCATTTATAGCATCATCTAATACTTTTATAGCTTCATCCACTTCTTTTTGTGTTAAGGAGATCCTGCTTAAAACATTCTTTGCATTTTCCAATGCTTTTATAAATGTTTCTTTGCCTTGATCTAAGTATTGATCTAAATCAACAGCTTCTGCTTTTTCAATTATTGCAATTAAGTGTGTTCTATCTAATACAGTTAATTGACTATGAGCTTCTACGACAGCATTATAAGCTTCTTCATATACTGCATATTCGCTACCATCTTCAATAGCTTTTGCATTATCAATAACTTTTACTAATTTTACATAGCTGTCTTTTGTATAATCAACTTCTTTTATACTTTCCATATCAATAATTAAATCATTTAAATCGAAGATAATTTGATATTGAAGTGTTTGTAATGCATTATTGATATTTTTTATTGCAACTCTAACATCGTTTTCTGTTGCTTTTTCGTTATCTAAAACATTTCCGGCACCCAACATTGCATCTTTGAAGATATTGAATCCAATATAATGATATGTCTTTGATTGTTGTAATAAAGCTTTATTAGCATCATATAATGCTTGTAATTCTGTTTTATCTACTCCTTCATCAGCACCTAAATCACCAAATTCGATCCAATCAAGATTAGCAATATATGGATTTGATCCTTGACTTCCTCTCATAACAACATATAAATCATGAGTTCCACTTAATTCAGTCTTGGTTGATTCCAAAATAACTTTATAAGCATTCCAGTTATTTCCTGTTGATGGAATAGCCACTGTAAATACAGGTTGACCTTCCATATTATCAAGATAGAATTCTAACTTACCATCAGGTTTACATCTTCCAGAATTGTTGACATAACGTATACTAATATCTTTTGTATCAAACTCATCAAAATTAATTTGATTATATTTTAACCAGCAGTTTGGTGTTGTTCCACCTATGTTAACTAAACTGTTTCCATCAGCATCAGTACTTGTTTCCGTCTTTAATCCATTACCTGACCAGTTATCTTTCGCTTCTTCAGCTTCGATATGTTTTGTAATGACTGATTTTTCGAATTCCATATAATCAATATTAGCAATATATGGTCTGCCATTACCTGTTGTTCCTCTTAAAACAAAACATAATGTATGAGTACCACTTAATGATGTATCTAATCTTGTAGTTACAATTTGATAATCGCTCCATCCATCTGTTAATGGTAAATCAATAGTTCCTAATAATTGACCGTCCTTATTGCCTTCCCTAATTTCAATTCTAGAATCTAAAGCACATGCATCAACACGTGTTGAATAACGTACATGAATTGTATTCGCTTTTAATTTACTAAAATCAACATTATTATATTGAATCCAGGCATTATCATATGTTCCACCAAGATTAATAGATTCATTCTTTAAACTTCCTCCAGACCATGCATTGCTCTTTTCAGCCTCTAATTTTACTGATGTGATTTCTTCAACTTCTGTTGATTCTTTAAATTGCATATAATCAATATTACCAATAAATGGACGTGTATCTGTTGTTGAACCTTTCATAACAAAGTATACATCATGAATTCCATCAAGTTTTGCTAATTTGTCTTCATCAATAACTTGACTTACAATTCCAAATACTCCCCATGAAGATCCTGTTGATGGCATATTAACAGTTGTAATCAATTCACCATCAAAAGCATCTAATCTTACTTCTAGTTTCGCATCTTCAGGGCAACGTCCACTATTATTGCAATATCTCACATCAATTGATTTGATATTTAATCCTGAAAAATCAATGCTGTCATAACGGATCCAGGCCCCATCAAAAGTTCCACCAATTACATCTCCCTCATTTTTTAATACCGCATCATTTGGAGCATGGGGGTTTCTTGCATCAGTCCAAGCATCGCTCTTCTCTGCTTCAATACGTGTTAATGCATCAACACTCATTTTTAATTTTTCCATTGCACTTATAATTTTATTGCATGCAACCGTAATTTCTTTACGAGAAAGATCTCCTTTTTCTAATAATTCTTTACCTTCTGCAATTGCAGCTTGTAAAGATTCATATGATGAAATTGTATATTCTTCTGGTTTGATTAATTCTGCTTCAGCAATAGTTTTCATTAAGTTAGATGCAGCATCATAACTAAAATCTAACAATAATGCCGTCATACCTCCACATGCACTCTTTTCAACTTCTGCTGCTTTTGCTCCTGCAAATGCTTCATCTGTGAATGATAATTCAAATTCAACATCTGATTGATGTGCTTTTGCTTTTCCTTCAAAGCTTAAGATAACTCTCTTATCTCCTGTTTTGATGACTTTTGCCGTCAATCCTTCAGGTATATTTGTTAATTGTACTTTTCCTGTTTCTACGAAGTTTTCATTGTCTTTTCCAGCAAATGTTGAATCTCCACTTAATGTGATTATTGCTGTATCTACAATTGCTCCATCATCATTTTGGCTTTCTTTTAGTTCTGTTGTTGAATATGTTAATCTGTCATCTATAAACATCACTTTGATGTTATCTTTTGTTTTTCTGATACTTCCTGTTATTGGTATTTTTGTTGCTGTATCTGTTATTTCAATTGTTAAATCACCAATACTATCATTAAGTTTATGGTGTTTGGCTTTTCCATCTAACGATATTTCTACTTTGTTATCAGCCACCTTCACTGCTGATGCCTTTAAACCTTCAGGTACATTTGTGATTTTGATCTTTCCTAAGGTTGTCAAATCTTCATTGATATCACCTGTGAATTCATTTGTTTTTAATGTGATTTCTATCTTTTGATCAAATGATCCATCATTTGATTTTGATTCCTCTAACATTGCTGTTGAGTATGCGATTTCATCGTCATCATAAATGGCTGTATTAGCTGCATCACTGCTTGATTTTGCCGGTACTCCATTTTGTGCCCATGTAGATGGTGTGCTTCCCATTTCTAATGATAAGACACCACCACGTGTGATTTCTGAATAATCTAACCATGTACGTTCAAATGTTTGCCCATTAAATGCAGCTGATTGAATATAGAAGTTATCTTCTGATACATTCTTTGCTTCTATTGTAAATGTTTTACCATTTCCTACATCTAATGTAACCTTTTCAAAGAATGGTGATCCAATCTGGAATGTTGTATCACCTGGTGTCATTGGAAAAATTCCCATTGCAGCAGACACAAACATCATCGCCATTGTTCCAGCATCGTCATCCATTGTTTCTAGATATCCCTTTGGACTTAATTTATACATTTTTTCTTTAACTGCTCCACTTGCATATCCTGTATTCCATGTCTCTTTTGTATAAATTTGTCTTACCCAGTATTGTGTCTTATCTGGTCTTCCTGCAAAGTTAAATAAATATGGTAAATGTAATTCAACTTCATTTGCTGCATTGTGCAGCATTGCACTTCCTTCATCTGGAGCATGTTCTCCAAACATATATTGCAATGCTTCTAATAAATATTCTTTACCGCCCATTAAATCCATTAATCCATTGACATCATTTGAACAATACCAGCTGTATTGCCACATTGATCCTTGATATAATCCATCAGCACCTATTTTTGTAGGACTGCTCGTACTCCAATTTCCATTTTTCTTATTCCAGATCAACCCTAATTTCTTTTCACTGAATGGTGATTGAACTGCATTTGGTCTGTATAAATTCTTGTACATGAATGAACGATTCAAGAAATATTCTGCTTCGTCTGCTTTTGCTAATGCATCAGCTATTAATGATAAAGCCCAGTCATCATATCCGTATTCCATTGTACGGTCCATTCTTCCATCAACATATCCTAATTCTTCGACTGATTGTGTAATTACCTTATTAGCAATCTTCTTTGCTTCTTCATATGCTTCCTCTAGATTGTCTATATCTGTGAACCCTTTTGCTACTCCATCTGCCAATAATGCCACTGCATGTTCTGTTCTTACATTTGGTACTGGCTGTTTGTCATGTGACCATGTCACTATTCCATGTTCCAATGCATCAGCAATTGATCGAACCATGTCTTTATATATATCCGGCATTACCAATCCAATCATTGGGTATTTACGATAATCATCCCATAATGTCCATGAATCATAATGTGTGTAATCATCTGCTTCATATACATTACCGTCTGTTCCTCTGTATGTTCCACTTGTACTTGTTGCATTAACTGGTGTCATGAACATATGATACAAGTGTGTATAAAATAATTGTTTAAGTTCTCCTGTTGGATCACTTTTTTGTGATGTTTCAATTTTGATTTTACTTAAAACATCATCCCATTGTTGATCAGCTCTTTGATACGCTGCATTAAAATCCCAATTTGAAATTTCGTTATGCATATCTATCTTTGCTTGTTCAACACTGATTGGTGAAATACTAACTTTTAATTGTAATACTTCTCCTGCTTTGACATCAAAATTCAAGATAGCCCCTAAATCATTTCCTTTTTGATTCAATTTGTTAGAAAGAATGTTACCATTCCATGTCTTAACATCTTTTGTTGGCTTGCTTGTTTCCATGTAGAAATACATTGTATATTTTCCATTTCCACCAACATTTCTTCCACTGAATCTTCCACCTAATGCTGTTGTTTTATCACTTTGTTCTAAAACATCTAAAATCGCATCACGTACATCAGTTCCATGATAAGTATAGTTTAAGTCTACCAGTACATTGACATTTCCTGCTGCCGGGAATGTATACTGATGGAATCCTGTACGCTGATCTGTTGTCAATTCGGCTTTAATCTTTCCATCAACTGTTCCTTCAATTTTATCAGTTCCTTTATTTGGGATCAGTTCTACACTGTAATAACCTGGTTTTGCACTTTCATTGTCCTTTGAATATGACATTGCACGTGTTGCAGCATTTGGTCTGGCTGTATATTGAACATATGTAGGTGTTACCAGAACATCACCACCTGCACCTTGTCCACCTACACCTTCAATACGTGTATGTGAAAAACCTGAAATTTGTAGTTTACTATAATCATATCCAGCATGATCCAGAGTATTATGCGGATATGTATCCGGACTGAGTTTAACAAGTCCATTAGGTACTACACTACCTGGAAATAGTTGTCCATAGTCGACATCTGTACAAACAAATGGATCAACATATTGTGTATAACTCTCTTCTGATTCAATAGCACTTACATCATTTATTGATGAATATCCGACCAAAGATAAGCTGGATATCGCCATGCTTGAGGCAAGTATGCTTTTAAAAAATCGTTTTACACTTTTCGTATTCATTGCAAATTCCTCCCTTTCTCTTTCATTTGATTTAATGATATTACAATACTAAAAAAATTCGAACTTATAACTTTTGTAAAAACTTTTTACATTTTTTGTGGATAGACTGTCAAAATAATTTAGCTGAAGGTGTTTTAGAAGATAAATATTTTTATTATATCGTTAATTCTTTCGTCCATAATAAACTATCACGTCTCATATGTCTGCTGGGCATTTGCAACAGAATATAAAAAAACTTTATGATTATAATTTTAATAGCAGTTGTTCGTAAAAGTCCTTTTTGCCTTGATTCCTCACACATTCTTTTCTTATCTTCTCATTACAAAACAAGAAAAAATAGAAATATCCAAACATTATTATGTATTAAAAAAATTTCATTGAATATTCTTCTCCAGCGACAACAAAATATTTGATTCCAACCTAAAAGACGATACAACCCCGTACTTCAGGGACTATAACATACTGGATTATATGATCAAAATTGATCCAGACTCAAATCCGGCTTATGACTTAAACTACCATCTTGATGAATTCTATAAAAAATCGTCTGTTAACAGTGTTAAAAATAGAATAGATGCAGAAATAAATCAATAAAATTATTGAAACACAGCCCAAATGAATTCCTCAATTAGAGTAGATTTAAAAACTGGATTATGTACTGTCTAAATGCTGACACTGCATATCACATGTATCTGATCAAATAATTTTAGATAAAATCTTGATCCTAACAGATCAATACGAAAAAACGGGGTGTATTTTTTACCCCGTTTTAATTTAGGAGCTAAAACCTCAAATTATTTTAAATTAATTTTTTGGTCTTGCCTATTAAAATTAAAAAACTACTTTTATTTATTAATAATGTATCATAATTAATATTCCTTATCAAAAATACTTATTAAACTGTACTCTCTAATACATGTCTATAATAAAAAACATCTTATCAGCAAATAAACATAATTATTATCTTTTTCTACAATTACCATTGTAACATTGACATATATTCATTTATATTAGATAAAGCACTTTTATACTCATCTATCTTAACCATTTTTTCTTTTTTTCCATCAATCGAAACAATATAAACGCTATCATAATCACTTTCTAATAACAATGATTGTTTATAATAATCCAATCGAGCATTGACAATTCGATAGATATCCTCACCTTGATTATTTTTATATTGTGCTATATCACCTGTTAAAACCAATACATATGCTTCATGGGTTGGCATTTCACTATTATTATTTAATAATGGTGATTGTTCTCCAGGTGGTAACAGTTGCATAACTTTGTTAAACACCTGATCTGCTTTTATTTTATAACCTAATATTTCTTCACCAGCTTTAATATCCATGGAAACTTCCTGATACTTATCATCATGATTTTTAGTTGAAACGAAATCTAATAATTCTACTTTTAAAACCTGATTCTCAGCTACTAGTGAACTCAATGTTTCTTTATTTTTTACAACTGGCTTAATATCATCATTTTCTTTACCAAAATTTAAAACAACAAAAACCATTAGTATCAATCCAGCTGTTCCAATTAACATTAAAGCATTTTTTGTTAACTTAAGGGGTTTTTTTACCATTCATCACACCTCCTAACATCTTCATTATATCACTATAAACATATAAATAAAACCATGGAAAACTCCATGGTTTAAAGTAATTTTTCTAAATGACTAACAATTTCACCTTCAGGAACAAAACCAGTAATTTGATCTACAGCCTTACCATCTTTAAAAATGATTAAATTAGGTATCGCCTGAACGCCATAACGACCAGCAACATCTGATGAAGCATCAACATTCAATTTATAAAAATCAACCTGATCCATTTTATTAGCTAGTTCTTCTAGCACTGGTGCTAACATTTTACAAGGACCACACCAGTCAGCATAAAAATCAACTAACACGATTCCTTTAGCGATAGCACTATCAAATTCATTACTATTTAATATTTTCATTATTATCACCTCACCTAACATTATGCCTGAAATTAAAATAATTACAACTAATTTGCTTTTATTTTATAAAAATCTTCTAATGTTAAAAATAAAGGATCATTGATATTATAACTATACGATCTTGTCGTATTTTTTAAAATAACATCACAGCTATTCCCCTCATTATAAGTAACCTTTTCAAGTAAATCCGGCTTATTTTCAAAATCAGTTAATTTACGTTCTAAAATAGTTTTAAATAACTGTAAATCATCTTTTGATTTTATTGTGTAACTATCTCCTTCAATATAAAACACAAGTTCCTGACATTTATCAATTTGTTTTAATAACTGATAATATTCACCATTCCAGCTTTTAATCAAATCACCATCAATTTCTTTAACTATTTTTTTATATTCATAAGCACTAATAAAATACCGGCGAACCACTTTGCTTCCATTTGAACGATAATAAGTAATATCTATTATTCTTTGGGCATCATTATAATCATTAGCAGCAATTAACTGTTTATGAATTTTTATTATTTTATCAATTTCCTGGTCATCAGTGATGCGAATATTTGATTGAGCATTTCCAACATCACGTTCAATCGCCGCTGAAGTAATTGAACCAGGAATATAATTTTCTAAATAATTTTTAGAAAACACAAATATAAGCACAGTTGCAAGAATAATCAACGCTGATTGAATAATGCATAACTGATACCTAATTTTTCTAAAATAAATAAATTGAATAATAAAAGTCACAATTACAGTAGCAATAACATTAACCATGATAAATGTTTTTATTGAAGATGATGAGACTCCCAAAACAGAAGTCAAACACCAGGATCCACTAATAATAATAACCATTTTAATAATCTGAGCTACCGTCTTATAAGTAAAACCATTATAACTATCACTACAGTGGCGATGTATGCATACATATACCGCTAAACCAAAAATAACAACTAAATATCCTAAATAAATTAAATAATACTTTCCTTCCAGGCCTATACTGCCAGTTATTATCAATTTTACAAACGGCATTAAATAACTAATCACATCTAATGAAAACCCACTAGAAACAACTCCTTTAATAAACGAAGCATAAACTGCAAATAGACTAAAATAAAACGCTAATGGGGCTACTATTATAACTGCCTGCAAAACTATGTTCATAAAAAATGATGTTGTTAGATAAGCTGATAAATTAGCTAAAGTATAGTATATAAAAATCATTAATAAAAGAACTAAGCTGTTTTTTAAAACTGTTCCTTGAATTAAAACACAGTATATTATGGCTGGAATGATCAAACATATAATCCCACTTAAATAATGGATCAAAAAACTTTGAATCCGTGTAAATGGTAATGAATTAAAGTGTGTCTGCCTGGCAGCATTAAATAAATATTTTAAATTGATTATTGGAATGATCAAAGTAAACACAAAAACAATCAAATAAAAGGTAATTACTGGTATACTTTCATGATATGATAAAATACTGATAATGAAATTTAAGATTAAACAACCAAGGTAAATAACGACAAAATCTTTTAATTGTTTTAAATCATTTTTAAATAAACTTAACATACTTATTTACCAGCCTTTCTAATTGAACCAATAATAATTTTATCATTAACTTTTTCAAGTCTTAATTCCAAAACAATATCCTCGCTAACATCATCATTCAAAGCCATTAAACTCACCTGATAAATAGCATAATCATCATTAAATTCAACCAATCTAATTTCATCATCATATAAAGAAGTCAAATTACTCATCCTTAATTCATCTTTTACAACTTTAGCTACCTCTTTATCAACATCAGTTAACAAATTATTATCATAGATGTAATCATAACAATTTTTAATAAATTCAGACTGCTCAACCAATGCTGCTGAATTTAAAAACGCTTTAACCTGATCATTGAGTTTAACTAGATATTCTTGCTGGTCTACACCATACATATTAATCATATTTCCATTAAACAAATCATCAGCAGCAATTTTTTGATCTTTCACTATTTGATAAAGCTGCTCTACCCTCTTTGAATTCAGATATAAACTTTTTTCTTCATAATAACAATTTAAATACTTTTCATCTTTAAAATCTTTACCAAGATTAGTTAAATAACCATTATCTAACTGATTAAAAAAATCAACCACAAATTCTTGATCAAGACAATATTCCAATATATACTCATGATAATTATCATTTGAAATATCATATAGACTAAAAGTTATCATATCATCATTATCATCAATTCGTCGATAATGAATATTATCTCGATTATCATTAAGATAATCAATTAAATTTAACGCATTTTCATAATCCAGATTCATCATAAAATTATAATCTGTTTGTAAACTATATCTTCGCAGTTCTCCACCAATTTTCTGTTTTTCAAAAATATTAGAAGTCATCTGATAATACTGATTATTTGCAAATATATAATTAATTCCAAAAAAGATTAATAAAATTGGAATATATATTAATAACTTTCGATAAACATATTTACTTTTAAAAATAATTTCCACAAAAACTGCTATAACTGTCCCAGTTACTATATATAGTAATAACAGTGTCAAAATCCCTTTCATCCCAAATGTTATATCTATTTCACTAAATAGTAATATTAAACAAAGTAATACTGCTGTTACAATTAAAATAATTCCAGCTTTGAAAATAATTCCCATTTTATGAAAAACAAGTGGTTCACCGATATATTCATCATCTCGATTTACATAAATATAATAACTTATCACTAAAAGTATCAATGCAATAAAACAATGAATAAAAATCATTAAATCCCCTGTATTAATATACTCTAAACCAGCCATGAGCGGAAACACTAAACCAGCATAATAATTTTCAATCGGATCTATCTGACCAGGTACTAAATAATTTGTAAACAAAGCAAAACTTAACATTAATCCAACCGGCAGAGTATATGCTGCAATACTAAAACCAATTTGCCCCAAACGATTGCCAGCCATACTGGCAGCTAAAAAAGTAATCGTATAATAAATAAACAATAAAATAAAAATCATTAAAATAAATCGACTTAAATAATCATGCGTAAAAATAGATTCATATGATCTAAAACTATCAATAAAGATAACTCCTATACCTTCAATTAAAAGAACAGCTAAAACAATTAAATATCCAGCTAAATAATTTGTAAACCAAATGCTCTTTGAACTTAATGGAAGCGCCTTAACCATTGATGCCTTTGTCTTATCAATTAAACAATTATGAATAAAACTAGGATAAACAGTTGTCAAAACAACTGCACTTAATGCAAAAACTGCAACACATAATCCGCCTATACCAGTACCATCATTAGATATTGATGCCAAGATAAAAAATCCTGCAAAAATAATCAATGAAACTTTAGCTGGGAAAAGATTATTTTTTATAATACTTTTTAATAATGGCCTATTAATCCAAGATTCCTTTAAATTCATCATATTTTCCTCCCAGTGTAAACAAGAAAATTTCCTCCAGTGTTAGTGATAATGTTTCATTAATGACTGGATGATACTTAGCTACTATGGCATCTATCGTTTCAAAATTTCCCTTAACGATCAGAGTATGAACCCGTCCCATCATCTGATGCGCTAAAACATCTAATTCCTTTTCTAATGCATACATTTCATCACCAGATTCTAAAACAATCTGCAATTTATGGTATCCATCTTTTAAATGGTCTAAAGCTTCTTCAAAAATAATTTTCCCTTCACTAATTAAAGCAATATGATCACACATACTGTCTAATTCGTTTAAATGATGACTCGAAATGAAGATTGTCATTTGTCGTTCGCTTACATCTTGAATTAAAATATCCCAAATAATTTTACGGATATGTGGATCTAACCCATCAAAAGGTTCATCCATAATTAAATATTCTGGCATAACAGAAAGAGCTAAAATAAACATTACCTGCTTTTTCATTCCTTTAGAAAATTTATTAAAATTTTCTAAACTATCATGTTTAAATAATTTCATTAGCTTAATATAACGTTCTTCATCAAAAGTTGGATAAATCCCTTGATAAAGTTCCTTGATATCTTTAATATTGTGACCAAAAGTATCTAAAAATTCATCAGGGATATACACTAATTTAGCTTTAGCTTCTATATTTTCATAAACTCTCATTCCTTCTAATTCTACAAATCCGCGATCACCTTGATATGCTCCAACTAAATGACGAATCAAAGTAGTTTTACCTGCTCCATTTTCTCCAATTATGCCATAAATCGATCCTTTAGGTATATTTAAATTAATATTGTCTAAAATCTGTTTGTTATCTATTTTCTTTGAAAGCTCTTTTACTATTAACATCATCTATCCTCCCATTTTTGTTCTAATAATTGACACAGTTCCTCAAAAGTCATTCCAATATACTTACTTTTAGTTACTATCTCCCTTGTTAGTTCATTGATCTGCTGTAAAAATAATTTTGTTTGAAGATTTTGTTTAGAACTAACAAAACTTCCTTTCCCTGGTAATGAATATATAAACCCTTGTTCTTCTAAAAGTCGATAAGCTTTAACTACAGTATTGGGATTAATGTGGATCGATGAAGATAATTCCCGTACTGAAGGTAATTTATCATCTGTCTGCATCAATCCTGTAGTTATATATTCTAACAGCTGATTATAAATTTGTTCATAAATCGGCGTTGCGCTATTATTATCTATTTTCATAGTGGCTCCTTTCCAAACTTATTCTTACACTTAGTAGTATACCAAACCTTAAACTGTATTACAACAAATAATACAGTTAATGTTTTGTTATTGCTTACATAGAAATATTTTATTAATAATACTTAAATAGTTTGCATTTTTTATTATTTTAAGTAAAATATGTTTTAGAGATAGGAGGTTTTTTATGAGTAAAGTAGCAATTATCACTGATAGTAATTCTGGAATTAGACAAGATGAAGGTAAAAAGTTAGGCATTAATGTATTGCCAATGCCCTTTACTATTGATGGTCAGACCTTCTATGAAGATATCAATTTAACACATAGTGAATTTTTTGATAAGCTGATAAATGGAGCAGAAGTATTTACAAGTCAGCCTCTAGCTGGTGATGTTGGTAAACTATGGGATGAAGTATTAAAAGAATATGATGAAATAGTATATATTCCAATGTCAAGCGGTTTAAGCGGATCTTGTCAAACTGCATTAATGTTGGCAAGTGAATATGATGGAAAAGTTCAGGTAGTTGATTCCCAAAGAATCTCAGTTACTCAAAAATGTGATGTACTTGATGCCATTGAATTTGCTAAACAAGGAAAATCAGCTAAAGAAATTAAAGAAATTCTTGAAGCTAATAAATTAAATGCTTCTATCTATATTACAGTCAATACATTAGAATATCTTCGTAAAGGCGGAAGAATTACCCCTGCTGTTGCAATCCTTGGCGGAATGATGAAAATCAAACCAATCCTACAGATCCAGGGGGAAAAACTTGACACTTTCAGTAAATCAAGAACAATGTCAAAAGCAACAAAAATAATGATTGAAGCAATAAAAAAAGACATTGAAGAACGCATTGATCCTGATGAAAAAGGGAAAAATGTACATGTCTGTGTAGCTTATACATATGATGAGCAGCCAGCATTAGAATTAAAAAAAGAATTAGAAGCACTCTATCCTAATTCTACAATAATATGCGACCCATTATCATTAAGTGTTTCATGTCATATTGGACCACATGCATTAGCAATTGCTGCATGTAAAAAAATTATCTAGGCAAGAAACTTCGGTTCTTGCCTTTTTATGTGTTATAATAATTAAAAGAAGACAAAATATAAATAAGGAGGAAATTATGCAAGAAAAGCCATATACAAATAATAAAAGAACTGGCAAAAACAATCAAAGAAATTATAATAAACCTAGAAATTTAACCACAAGAAAAACAGTCAGCAAAAAACATAACAGTATCGATACCAAGGTATTTGCACTAGGAGGGCTTAATGAAATTGGTAAAAATATGTACTGTATAGAACATGATAATGAACTATTTATCATTGATGCTGGAGTTAAATTTGCAGAAGAAGGACTACCAGGAATAGATTATGTAATTCCTGACTATTCATACTTAAAAAGAAATGAGAAAAAAATTCGTGGATTAATGATTACCCACGGTCATGAAGACCATATTGGTGGCATCCCATTTTTATTACAGATCGTTAAAATACCATTTATTTATGCTACTCCATTAGCTAGTGCTATGATCAAAAGAAAATTGGATGAAAAAAGATTAACTAATACAACTAAAATCATTCAAATAAATGATGAGTATCAAATTAAATCTAAATATTTTAATATCGGATTTTTTAAAACAAATCATTCAATACCTGAGTCAATGGGAATCATTATTAATACCCCTAATGGAAGAATTGTTGAAACTGGTGATTTTAAATTTGATTTATCCCCAGTTGGAGATGCTGCCGATTATCAAAAGATGTCCTTTTTAGGAGAAACTGGGGTTACTTTATTAATGAGTGACTCAACTAACTCTGAAGTACCTACTTTTTCAATTAGCGAAAAGAAAGTTGCTAACAGTGTTCAGGAAGAATTTAGAAAAACTGAAGGTCGTTTGATTGTTGCCACTTTCGCTTCTAATGTTCACCGAGTGCAGCAGATTGTTGAAGCAGCTGTTAAATTTAATCGTAAGATTCTTGTTTATGGTCGATCAATGGAAAATAATATCCAGGTATCTAGAGCAATGGGATATATTAAGTGTCCCGATAAATTTTTTATTAAAAATGATCAGGCAAAAAGACTGCCAGATAATGAAATTTTAATTTTATGTACTGGCTCTCAAGGCGAAGCATTAGCTGCTTTAAGCAGGATTGCTAACGGAACACATAAATATGTAAAAATCAAACCTGGTGATACAGTTGTATTTTCATCAAACCCAATTCCTGGAAATGCATACAGTGTCAATGTAGTAGTAAATAAATTGTTTAGAGCTGGAGCAAAAGTTTTAACAAATACCGCTTTTAACAATTTACATACTTCTGGTCATGCTTCCCAGGAAGAACAAAAATTAATGTTGCTGCTTACTAAACCAAAGTATTTCTTCCCAGTTCATGGTGAATATCGCATGTTAAAAATTCATGCTGCCCTGTCTCAGGAAGTTGGAGTACCAGCTGAAAATACTTTTGTTCTTTCTAACGGTGATACGATCTTATTAAATAATGGTGAAGCTCGTTTGGGTTCAAGAATTCATGTTGAAGATATTTATGTTGATGGAAATGATATTAGTGGTTTATCTACTGCCGTACTTCGTGATCGCCAAATTCTTTCAGAAGATGGTATGGTTTCAATTTTAATTAGTATGGATTCAAGAGCTGGAAAACTATTAACTCATCCAGTAATTATTTCTCGAGGTTTTGTTTATATGAAAGATAGTTTTCTAATGATTCGAGAAGCGGAACGATTAGTTGAAAATTCTTTATCTAAATTATTACAAGGTAAAACCACTTTTGGAGAAATAAAGAATACGACTCGAGATATCTTATCTTCATATTTTTATCGTAAAACGAAGCGAAATCCAATGATTATTCCGGTTATTATGAATAAGAAGCTATGAGAAAAAAAATAAGAACAATTAAACTTCTTTTATTAGTAATTATAATCATCGGGGGTGGTTTTGGTTATTACTACAGTCATTACATCGCTCCTGATGATTATACGATCAAAAAAACAACAATTACTAATAGTAGCCTTCCTAATGAATTTAAGAACTTTGAAATAGGATTCATCAGTGATATTAATCTTCAAAACAGCAGTGATATTACTAGATTAGAAAAAATTATTGCTTCATTAAATAATCAGCATGTTGATATGGTTATTTTTGGTGGTGATTTATTTTCAAACGCTCCTTTTGATAATGAAAAAGTAATTGAAGTATTGTCTAATATAAAATCAAATTATGGTAAATTTGCAGTTCTTGGAGAAAAAGATTTAGCTTCACTAAATGATGTTACAAGTATTTTAAATGAGGGTGGATTTGAAGTTTTACATAATGAATATCGTCCTATTTATTTCAATAATGCAGTAATTGGATTATTTGGCTTAGAAGGTAGTGGTGATATTTCTGGTTTAATTAATGAAAATAATCAAGACATTTATAAACTCGCAATAGTACATGAGCCAGATTATTTTGATACAACTGTTAAAAGTGACATTGCATTACAGTTATCCGGCCATACTATGGGAGGATATATTTGTTTACCAGGTTTAGGCGGCTTATTTAAAAAGAATAACGGTAATAATTATGTTTATGGTTATCATACTAAAAATAAAAGCCAATTAATTATTTCTAATGGTCTAGGGATGGAAAGTAATCATGAATATCGATTGTTTTGTCCTAATCAAATTAATATAATCACACTAAAAAAGTAATCTAACTTAGATTACTTTTTAATTTCTGTTCCAACACCATTAGTCGTAAAAATTTCAACTAACAAACTATGTTCCATTCGTCCATCTAAAATATGAACTTTATTTACATCATTTTGAACTGCATCAATACAGTTTTGTAATTTAGGAATCATTCCCCCTTGAATAATTCCAGATTCAAATAATATTTTTGCTGAAGCAGTATTAATTTTAGAAATGAGAGTTTTCGAATCATTAGGATCCTTTAGTACTCCTTCAATATCAGTCAAAAAGACCAATTTACTAGCTTTTAATGCTCGAGCAATAGCTGTAGCCACATCATCAGCATTAATATTATAAGCATTATATTTTTTATCTAATCCAATTGTAGAAATAATTGGTGTATACCCATTCAACAACAACGTTTCAATCAACTCTGTATCAACATGAGTAATCTTACCTACATAACCAATATCTTCCCCATCCGATAAATGTTTTTCAACTGTAAGCATATTACCATCTTTACCAGATAATCCAACTGCATGAGTACCAATTCTTTCCATATGCTGAACTAATCCTTTATTTAGTTTTCCAGATAATACCATTTCTGCAACTTCTAAAGTTTCTTTTGTTGTAACTCTTAAACCGTTTTTAAATTCACTTTCAATTCCTACTTTATTTAACCAGGTATTAATATCTTTTCCCCCGCCATGAACTATTACCGGTTTAATTCCAACTGATTTTAATACTGCTATATCTTTTAATACTGATTGTTTGATGATTTCATTAGTCATCGCACTTCCACCATATTTAATGACAACCGTATCCCCTGCAAATTTTTGAATATAACTCAAAGCATCTACTAATACCTGAGCTTTATTTTGTTCTTTTGTATGCACTTCAATTCCCCCTTATGAACGATAATCAGCATTGATTTTTACATAATCATATGTTAGATCACAGCCCCATGCTGTTGCTTTAAAATCGCCATTATGAATATTTATGATAGCCTTCACTTCACTACTTGATAATATTTTCGTTGCTGTTTCCTCACTATAATCAGTTGCCATCCCCTTAGCTACTAATTGTAATTGTCCAAATTCACTAGCAACACTCAAATCAACATTATATGGATCAAATTCTTCCCCTGAATAACCCATAGCACATAATAATCTTCCCCAGTTAGCGTCATTACCATAAACAGCAGTTTTTACTAACGGTGAAGTGCAAACACTTTTTGCAATTACTTTTGCCTGTTTAATACTGCTGGCTCCATGAACTTGAACCTCTAATAGTTTAGTTGCCCCTTCCCCATCGCCAGCAATAGCTTTAGCTAAATATTCATTAACATAATATAAAGCTTCTTTAAACGTTTGATAATCTTCATTTTCATCAACTATTTCTTTATTATCAGCTAAACCATTAGCTAATAATAATACTGTATCATTAGTTGAAGTATCTCGATCTACAGAAACCATGTTAAAAGTATCTGGAATTACTTCTTTTAACGCTTTATTTAGTAATTTCTTAGAAATATTACAGTCAGTTGTAATAAACCCTAACATCGTTGCCATATTAGGATGGATCATTCCTGAACCTTTACAACAGGCCCCTAAAGTAACCTTTTTACCACTAAGTTCAATTTCTACTGCCAAATGTTTTGGTTTTGTATCTGTAGTCATAATTGATTCAGCTACGATCATCCCCGCTTCTTCGCTATCACTCAACAATGATTTTACCTGAGGTATTCCGGCAATAATTTTATCCATTGGTAACTGCTTACCAATTACCCCAGTTGAACAAATCAAAACTTCTTCTTTTTCAAAACCAAAATTATCCGCTACATTCTTAGCAAACTGTTCATTATATTTCATTCCCTCATCGCCAGTACAGGCATTAGCAACACCACTATTGATTGCAATGACTCTTGCATGATTATAATTTTCTACAATCATTTTATCCCATAACACTGGTGCTGCCTTAACAATATTCTGGGTAAATGTTCCTACTGCTTTAGCCTCAACTTGACTATATATTAACGCTAAATCTTTTTTTTCTTTTTTAATTCCAACATGTGCTCCTGCCCCAAAAAAACCAATTGGTGAAGTCACTGTTCCATTTTCAATTATTTTCATTATTAAGTCCCCCTATAATACTGCTGGTGCTAAAAGTAAACCCTCTTTTTCATCAAGACCAAACATAATATTCATGTTTTGAATTGCCTGCCCTGCTGCACCTTTTACTAAATTATCCATTGCTCCCATCATAATGATCCGCTTAGTCCGAGAGTCAATTTTATAATTAACATCAACAAAATTACTTGCTTTAACATTACGAACTTCTGGTAAAACTCCAGAATTTAAAACCCTTACAAAGTACTCATTATCATAACATTGATATGCTTTAAAAACATCTTTTTCATCAACCCCATCTTTTAACTTTGCATAAGCAGTTACTAAAATACCACGATTCATCGGTATTAAATGAGGGGTAAAATTTAATAAAACTTTTTGATTACTGGCATATCCTAACTGTTCCTCAATTTCTGGTGTATGACGATGACTAGCTACCCCATAAGGTTTAATACTCTCATTTACTTCACAATATAAGTTAGCTACTTTAGCTCCACGACCAGCACCACTAACACCGCTTTTAGCATCAATGATCAATGTATCCATATCAATTAATCCAGCTTTAGCTAAAGGATATACAGATAAGATTGAACAAGTTGGATAACAGCCAGGATTAGCAATCAATCGAGCATGTCTAATTTTTTCACGATTGATCTCACATAATCCATATACTGCTTCTTCAATAAACTCTGGTGATGCATGTTTAATCCCATACCACTTTTCGTAAGTATCCACATCTTTGATTCGATAATCAGCACTCAAATCAATTACCTTTACCTTACTTAAAACATTTTCATTAACCATCTTTGCACACACCCCTTGAGGTGTAGCAAAAAATACCACATCAATATCATCTAAATAATCTTCAATATTTTCATCAACACATTTTTGATCCAATAATTTAAAATAGCCAGCATAAACAAAACTATATTCCTGATCAGTGTATGTCCTTGATGAAACCCACTTAATTTCAACTTCTTTATGTGTTAATAAAAATCGTACTAACTCACATCCCCCATATCCGGTTGATCCCACAATTCCTACTCTAATCATCTTTAGCCCTCCACTTTCTTTAAAATAAAAAACGTCTCTTAAACAAGAGACGAATTAACCGCGTTACCACTCTATTTATCATAAGTTGACCTTATGATCTCTTTCATCGTTAAGGGTGATTACCCGAAAGCGATACTATAAATTTCCCGCTTTCCTCTCGTAAATGCGCTTCATCCTAATTAGACTGCTAACCTTCCACCTACGCCAGCTCGCTAAAAATCATCATCAAGATTACTCTTTTAGTCGTCGAGTTTGATTTCTATTATATAACTAAAAAAAATTTTGTCAAATAAAAATTAAAATAACCTTAATTTACAATTCAAACACAATAATTATATTAGCGATATCCAATGTATAAATATGTTGTAATAAAAGATAATCTCAGTTAAAAAAGCTATAAACAAATTGTTACAGCTTTGATTTATAAGAACCCAAATATTTATTCTCGTACTTTTAAATTAAATTTTATTTTTGATTTTAATAACTATTTCTTTTATTAAAGAGTAATTTAGAATTATAATTATTCCGATTGTTAAAATAAGAGCAGGCCAGTTATTGATAGCATTATTTTCACATAAATAACGTATAAGGATAATGAAAATAAAGGAAAATACTAACAATAATATATTTAAAATATTATTCTTTTTCATTTACACAACCTCCTTTAATTAACTTCGTCTTTAATAATATCATAATGGCACCACTCTATATTCCCAATATCCAGTATTACATGGCCCTGAATGCCTTGGCTCACATCCTGGAATATAACCCTGAATAAATCTACCAGTTAACTCATAACGTGCTTTTGGTTTTGCTGATGTTCCTAACATTTTTAAAACAATTCTACAAACATCGTGTCCAGTTACATACTGGATACTAGAACATGCTCCTACAGCAGAAATAATAGCTTTCCCAATTGCAACCCATGTTGATGCCCTAGTTGTAGGCGGCTGACTTAAATCAGATTCTAATACATTATAGTAATCTTTAAGAATTATTTCTCCCATTTGTCATATAAGTTACTTCTGTACCATCTTCATAAATGATTATAATGTTTCCATCTTCGTCAGTATATTCTGTTTTAATTTCGGATGTTTGAATTTTGCAGGTTGAACAATTTGGCTTTGCAGCAACATCAATAGGAGTGATAGCAATAATCAATGAACATACAGTGAATAAACAAACTAATACTTTTGATATGTGTTTTAACATAATTAGCTCCTTTCATTTTTGGGTTCTTTTATTGCAATCTCCTACTTATATTATATGATTAATTCTAATAATTTATAGTCTGTTTTGTTATTTGTATTTATAATACAATTATATAAGAAGATATTTTTTATTGAATTTTAGTAAGTTATCTTTAATATCGCCATTTCTCATCATGATAAGATTAATACTATCGCTTAAAAAGATACTATTTAGTATTATCCTTATCAAATTTATGCATAATATAGATTCTCATTTTCAAGGAATTCATAGATGCTTTTAACAATATTAAAGATATCCCATTACAGCTGCATTTTTTAATAATGATAGGTAAAATTTCTCTATATAATATTTTTGAATTTTTCCTTATTGATATACTGCATACAGGAATAAAAATCATATTTTTTCTACTGAGATAAATATCAATGGTTTGAGCCGTTTGCCAAATAATAAAGATAGAGACAAACTTATTTTTCCAAATTTTATCCAAATAAAATTCATCGATAGAGGTAAAAGTATATTTAATCTTTTACAGCCATTAAGAATAGTGAAAATAGTCGTATTAGAAATTCTTTGTTTTTGTTGAATGAAAGAATTCTTTTTTTATGAGGAAAAGACAAGAAAAAATTATATTCATGAGAATTTTGGAATATAAAAAAGTAGACCCAGCTCAACTATGAAACAGAGGGTCCACCCAATAAAAATATAAATACCTAAATTAATCAAAGTAATTCGAGTTTTTTATATTTTAACTGTAAAAAATGAGATTATATAACTAAAAAATATTTAAGTAAATTAAAATAGCCTTAATTTAAACCATACTTCTCTATATATTTATCAACAATTTGTTGTGAAATCAATGGTGCTGAACTGCTGCTTCCATTTGATGCGGTTGTTTGACGAATCGCTACACAGGCAAATGCCACTAATGGCTTTGAGTTTTCATCAGTCTGAATATATCCTATCTGTAAATGGTTGGGATAATCAGTTTGGCCTGTTCCAGTATAATCTTCCGCTGTCCCTGTCTTTGCATATGTTATATATGGTTTACTGCTCCAGTAGGCATTGCATGTCCCGCTGCTTCTTGTTACACAGGCTCTCATTCCCTG
>JAETPY010000127.1 GCA_021770925.1 Erysipelotrichaceae bacterium
ATTCTAACTCTTGAAGGTTATAATTAATATATAAGGGAGAATAAAGTGTCGTCATTTTGATTAACACACTGTCGTCACTTCATTAACATGATGTCGTCAACGCGGTGAAATATTCATTTGTCTTTTTAGTAATGGATAGATCGGTTCATATTCAATTATATAGCTAGCTATTTTATAAAATCCCTTCTTTAAATCCTGCTTTCTTTAAAATTCTGCCTATTTCCTGTATTTTTTCTATTAAAAAATTTTTTATTCCCTTTATAAATTGCTAAATAACTAGTAATAAAAAAATTCATCTAAATATGTATATACCAGTTTTATTTCCCTCCTTCAATATTTGACTATTTAAATTATTTTGAACTGTGCCATAAATCCACTTATTTTAATAATACAATTAATCAAATCATTATTTTCAAATATCAATAACCCTTTCAATATAACTATAATTACATTTAGTTTCTATCTTATTTTTAAAAATATAAAATTCAAAAAATCGCAATATCACTATATTTAAAATACTTTGCCATATATCCAACCCTAAAAAAACAAATTTGTATACAGATAATAATCTTTTAGAATACTCCCCTTTAAAATAATATTTTCAATTCCACATCTCTCAAATCTTTATCAATCATTAGTAATTTAAAATACTTATTAATGTCTCTAGTTTTCCATGCTTAATTTAAACTATTTATAAATACCCAATATTTATCCTCTCTTACTTTACTTACTAAACACTCTAATTTAGACAAAATAAGAGCTAATAATTATTATTAGCTCTTATCTGTTTATTTTAATTATTTAATAACAAAATCTTTTTGAAGTGTATATAGTTTTTCATCTTTATAAACATCTATGATTATTTTATAATTACCTGAGGTTAAACGAGTACTCATATTTTGAATATAAAATGAGTATTTACTTATATTATCACTGTATGAATCATTTGATGAAAGCTGCAATCTTCCACTAAATGGTCCAGACAATGTAATATCACTTACTGAAGGTCCATAATCAATTGTTTCACTAAAAGTCACATAGAAATAATTTCTATTATAATTATCAAACTTAAATTCAACAGACTCAATAGATAAAGATGATTCTGGATCTACTGGTGGTACATATGTAGGAATATTACCCTTATGAGAAGCATATCCTGCCTGATAATTACCAGCTTTATCTACATATACCATAAACACATCTTTATCAGTTCCATTATATGGTATCTCAATTTCGTTATATCCAGTATACATTTCTTTTTTTGTTGCAGGTACTTTACCACTTACAACATCTGCAGCTTTTGGTGTATTATTTTCATTACTAATAGCACTATTCCATGAGTATGTACCAATATACAACATTCCAGCTTCGTCAGAATTAAAACTAAATTTAATTTTATCTTCAGCACTACGTTCAATTGTTTCAAGTGTTACTCTTGGTGGGTTAAAATGTGCAACAAATGTCTTTTTAGCTACAGTTCCATCACTAAATGTAATTTTTGCTGTATATTGATTGTCAAAATGACCATAATTTTCTGGAATAACAATTGTATATGTTAACCTATCATGACTTGTTGTTAAAGTTGCTTTATCAATTGTAATTGCTGAATTAGCAGGACAAATAAATGAGAAATTTTGTAATGTTAAAACTTCTTCGGGTGCTTTATTCAACTTAAGTGTAATTGTATTTCTTGGATTTTCTTCAACAGAAACAATTTGATATTCCTTAGATGTATTTGGATCTTCTTGTACATTTCCACTAATTGTTAATGGTCCATGAACTTCAGATGCTCTACCATCATGTGATTCTAATACATAGTATAATTGATAAGCAGTACCTCTTGAAAGTCCACTAATCAATACTTTATTAAATCCTGTTTTAATTTCTTGTTTGTATCCTTTTTTAACTAAATCAATACTAATATCACTATTTGCTCTTGATTTTTCTAATATTTGTGTATATCCAGGGATATAAATGTATACATGACCACCCTCATCAACACCAAATAAATCAAATTCTGCTCTAGTTTCTTCACTTCTTAAAACTGTTGCATTAGTTACTGTAGGACAATTTACCTTATATGAAAAATCTTTTTGAATAATTTTCCCATTATCTAATTCAATAGAAAATGTATATGTGTCATCTCTAGCAAAAGTAGATGTTGAAATATTATATATTTTATTATCTTCAGTTGTGGCATTTAAAATAGTCATTAATGTTCCACCGTGACATAATATAGCCATGTCATCTTTTGTTAACGGTTGTTTAGTAGCATTAGATAAAGTAACAACCATGTGATTCATGCCTTTTACCTCTACAGATTCAATACTATAATTAACCACTAATTCAACATTATTATTTCCGTTATCTTCAACTTTATCAACATTTCCAGCACCAGTAATACTTGTATCTGTTCCATTCAGTATGATATTTCCAATATTACCATTTAATTCAATATTAGAACCACTAGCATCATTAGAAACATTAACATTTCCTACTATATTACCAATTACTGTATTTTCTACCTTACAATTAATACTTACATTATTAATATGAGCTTCACCAGATACAATAACATCCCCATTAATAATTACATTATCAACATTCTTATTTAGTGATAAAGTACTTCTTTTAGCACTTACATTTACTGTTATATTACCAACAGAAAGATTAATATTTAAATCAGCAGGATTAGATACTACTACATCATCAATAGTTAAATCACCATTAACAGTTATATTACTTGCAACTACTAAATTTGGTACATTAGTACCTTGTTTTAAATTTAAAACTATATTACCAGAGGAACGAACACTTCTAGTTTTCATAACTGTATCAATACTATCAAAAATAGTTTTCTCTGCATTAACTGTAACATTAGCTTCACTTGAAACCTTTAGATTTCTAATTCTAATATTATTAAAATTAATTTGTCCTAATTGCACAGAAGAATCAATTATAACGTTTTTATAATTTCTTACATTGCTTGTTCCATTTAAATCATAATTACCATTAACAATATCATTTTGTGTAATTGTCAAGGTATCACGATAAAATCCTTTATACTCATCACAAACATCAATTATATTTTGTACAACCCAATTCTTTTCTTCACTGCTTCTTTCTAAAGAACCAGCCATATCCTGAGCAACTGTATAACTAGATTGCATTAAAGTTTGTTCAGAATATGCAATATCATCACCAATTTTAATGTATGCTCTAGCAGCATATCTTGTATTAAAATTAGAATCTTTAAGTCCTGTTAAAACGCCAGTAAAATATACTTTATTATTCTCAATTTTCAAATTTTGATTTGCCACAATTTTCATTGGTGTATAAGTTTTACCTTTTGACACATATGTGCCATCAACAGTTAATTCAACATTTTTGTTAGCATCTAATACAGATCCAGGTAATATAACAGTTCCATATTCAACTGTTTTTCCTGCAGTTTTTAATTCATTTAAATAATCTTGATCAATAGATGAAATAATCCGTAATCCTAATTTACCATTTATACGCATCTCCATTGAATCAGTACTTAATTTTTCATCAACTTTGACTGTTTCAGCAGCAAATAGTACTCCTAAATTCCCAAAAATCATAGTAAAAACAAGAATTAAATTCACTATTAATTTTTTAACTTTAAAATTCATTTCCTCTCTCCTCTATTCTGTTAGATTCCAGGGTATCTCAGCTTCATTATCCCCAAAAGAATCTAAGTTTTCATCTTGATCAGCTTTATTTTGATCAATATTTTCATTACTATTTTCGTCATTACTTTCATTTGTATCTTCAAAATTTTGTTGTGGAACAGAACTTTCTTTAATAGATTGTTTAACATTATTTTGTACTCCACCACTATCATTATCAATTTTATTAAATATAGATATTCCTATAACAATGAAAGCAACAACAATAATTCCAATAATTATTTTCTTTTTCACTCTATTCCCCTTATCAATTAGTGGATAATTAAATATTATCTAAATTTAAATACTTTCTAATCATCTACATCTCCACCCCAACCACTGTCATCAAGATCAAAATCATTATCTCCACTCATTAAAATCATGTCCTCCGTATTAAATTTAATTACTTCAATTTCAGGTACCACATAGTTTTCTTCCATAATAACTTCCTTTCTTTATATCATTTAATAATAGGTAATAACTAGTATGTTGTAATATTTAGTATAAATATTACAACAGCTTATAAGCTGTTGCGCTTTTAAATTATATGATCTTTTCTTATAATTTTTTCATATTCAGTTTTCTAGCTATAGACCATTATTATTCTATCTAATCTAAATATAAATTACAATACTTATGTAAAAAAAGATTTAATTTAGATATAATAATTAATTTTTATAGTATATATCAGTATTTTTCATTAAAACAAGAAAAAACTTTCTAACTAATAATTAATCTAAAGAGATAAACAATTTTTACTTTTAATAGGATAGAGGAATAAATTCAAGATTGATTCTCCCATACATTGAACCGAACATACAAATCTCGTATACGTCTCTACATTTATATCATATCACAAACTTTTAAGTTAATAATTGAAGGGATGAACTAAGGTCTATCCCCTTTCTTAATACCTAAAACTCTTGATGGTGGCAATGTGAAATTTGCGACATTCATCGCACTTCTTCTATACTAACCTAATCGTGTGTTAGCACACTTATGAATATCTTCTTCGCTAAACTTACACTTACATACAATATTTAATTTCATCAAATTTCTATAAATTATTATTAGTTTCTTCCATTGCTTAATGATTTTGCATCGTATCTTATAGCATAACCATTACCTTAATTCTTCAAGGAATATTTTAATGCTTCCTATCTTAAAATAATTTATCCACCCTATTACAATTTGGTTGACTTTTGCAAATGTCATTGCTAATGGTCTAGAAACTACATACTTTTTTCTTTAATCTTGGCATATAATCGTTTCTTTTTATTTTTTACAGGTCTAATTTCTATTCTTGTAAAAAGTAATTTCTAAGCATTGCCTCTTTGTAGGATGAACCACTTTTATCTTTGGTGCACTAACTTTCAAAAACAACTTTCTTTCTAACCATGATATCACTAACTTCATAACTCAATTTGCACTCATTTCACTTTTCACAAAAATGATACAGTCATCTACATAGCGTACACCCCTAAGATTTCTAGATTCTATTCTTTATCGAATTTATCTAGATAGATATTAGATAAAATTCACCGTCCATAAGACCTCCCAGAGTAAGACATAAATCCTATTTCTTTCACAACGTCTTGATTTGCTGTCTTGCTTTCACATTTATCTTTTGAATTTCGGTTTGTCTGGCAACCTTATCCACCATTTAGTCTCATCAAGTTTATGTTCGTATGCTCGAAAGAATCGCTATACCACTTCCTTCTCTCATATAAAGTTCCTTGATAATCAGACAAAGGCGACGCAGGTATCGCAGTATGAGCTTGTGTTACATAAGGATAGTAACTGGAAAATTGTAGGATAACATGGAAATGGGCTTGTATCATAATT
>JAETPY010000128.1 GCA_021770925.1 Erysipelotrichaceae bacterium
ACAAAATTTTTTGAGCTAGGTGCTAGTTCTTTTCAAGTATGTCTAAAATAACTATTTTTCAACTTTGATTTAGAAATAATAGAAAAGGTGGTTATCTTAGTTTTAACAAACACCTTATCTTAATTCAATGATATTTCGTTTTCTCTTAACTTAATACCATTGGTGAGGAATCCCACTCTTTTAATTTACGATTATAATGAATTGTAATTATATAGAATGATATTTTATAAATAATACAAAAAGTATGGCTTTTACCATACTTTTTTATCAATTTAAAGTTATTAAATGTAATTTTTTAAAATTTCAATTAAATTATTTGTAATATTCTCCAATGTATCATTATTGATAAGATGAATATCACAAGCATCTAAATATAACTGATGTCTCTGTTTATCTAAATCATATAATTTTTGTGGTCCATCTTTTAATAGTGGTCTAGTTGAAGTTTTAACATCTTTACAAATATCATCAATTGGACGATCAATATAAACAATAATTCCATTTTCTTTTAAGTACTCTATATTTAAAGGATTTAAAACAACTCCTCCACCAGTGGAAATAATATATCCCTCTAATTTAGATACATCCTTGCAGCAAGCAGTTTCATTTTTCCTAAAATAAATTTCACTGACTTTAAACATTTCAGGAATTGTTTGTTGATATTTTTTTACAATATATTCATCAATATCAATAACTGGTCGTTCTAATTTTTCAGCTAACAGTGCTGCTATTGTTGTCTTGCCACATCCCATAATTCCAATCAATACAATATTTTTCATCTGTATACCTCATGCATGGCGATAATTACCTAAAACCCGTAGTGTTAAACAATTAGTCTTTAATTGTTCTAAAGCTAATTTTACATTATTGTCATGTAAACTTCCTTCAAAATCTATATAGAAATAGTACTGCCAGTGCTTGTCTTTAATTGGGCGAGACTCAATTCTTGATAAGTTTATTTGATGATCTTTAATTACCTTTAGAATTGAATAAAGAGCTCCAGCCTTATGCTGCAAAGTAAAAACAATACTAACACAATCTGTTTTTTCATGATCCTCTAACTGTTTTGAAAAAATAATAAAACGCGTATTATTACTTTGTTCATTATGTATATTTTCCTGTAATATTTCCAAATTATACAATTTAGCCGCTATTTTTGAAGCGATAGCAGCGAGATGACAATCATTGCTTTCACTAACGAACTTGGCTGCGGCTGCAGTATTAGAAAAATTTTGTGGTTTGATATTAGGATATTTCTTTAAAAAATCTGTAGATTGAGCAATTCCCTGTGAATGACTGTATACATATTCAAGTTCTTCTATTTTAGAACCTTTAAATCCTAAAAGATGCTGTGTTACACTAACACTATGTTCACCAACGATATAAAAACCATAATCTCTTACTAAATCATAATTATCATTAATTGCCCCAGTTGATGAATTTTCTAAAGGAACGATTCCATAATCAATTTCATCATTTTTTAATGCATCATAAACATCTTGAAAATGTTCATAATTAATATTATCAACATCACCAAAATACTCTAATAAAGCCTGATGAGCAAAAGCCCCTGGTACTCCAGCATACCCTACCTTAATATTTTTAGTTTGTGGTTTAGCCAATTTATACGTATCTTTTAAAGGAATAAAACTAGCCTGATAACTTTTACCCACATCCATTACATCCTGAATAAAATTTCGCGCATAATCTTTTAATTCAGGATCAGTAATACGATTAGCATTTTTTTCAATCACAGCTTTTTCTCGCAGAGGTTGAAATATTTCCATATCATGTGCTAATTTATAAGCTACCACATCTTTACTAACAAGCATTCTTTGTTCAAAAAGCCTAATCAACTGTTGATCAATTTCATCAATTTCTTTACGACATTGTTCTAAATCTTTCATAATTACCTCACTAAATCAAGTATTGTTAAAGCAGCCATGGCTTCAACGACAACTGCTGCTCTAAAGACAATGCATGGATCATGACGTCCATGAACTTCTAAAGTCGTATTTTGATGATTTTTAATATCAATTGTTTCTTGTACCTTAGAAATTGAAGGTGTCGGCTTAATTCCAACGTTGAATACAATTGGCATCCCATTACTAATGCCACCAATAATTCCCCCATTATTATTCGATTTAGTCTTCACTAAATTTCCATCATAATAATAACAGTCATTAGCTTCACTACCATACATCTCACTAATTTTATCATTTCCAAAAGCAACTGATTTAACAGCTGGAATAGAAAATAAAAGACTCGACAGATGACTTTCAATTGAATCAAAGAATGGTTCCCCTAATCCTGGTTCTAATCCAACTATAGCACATTCTATTTTTCCCCCAACTGAATCCTGATTCATTCTTGCCTGATCAATAATTTCTACAAACTGATCATATATAGATTGATTTAAGACTGGATATTGCTGTGTACTTAGATATTCCAACGTATCATGGGATAAGCGCATATCAAAATAATCATCATACTTATTTTTAATACTTAAAATATGTGCTCCAATATAAATCCTCTTCTTAGCTAAAATCTGTTTTGCAACAGCACCAGCAAACACAATTGGAGCTGTGATTCGTCCCGAAAAATGGCCTCCACCACGAACATCATTAAATCCTTTATATTTCACAAAAGCTGGATAATCACTATGACCAGGCCGCATTTTTTCTTTCAACAAAGAATAATCCTTTGAATGTTGATCACTATTATAAATAATTGCACATAGTGGAGCTCCTGTAGTAATATCATCCTGTATACCACTAATTATTTCCACTTTATCAGCTTCTTTCCTGGCTGTTGACATTTTATTTTGGCCTGGAGCACGACGTTTCATTTCTTTAGCTGCTTCATTCATATCAATTTTAATTCCACTAGGAAGATTACCTAAAACAACTCCAATAGCTTTACCGTGTGATTCCCCAAAAATCGTAATTTCAATTTTATTCTTCCACGTTGATGACATCAATAATTCCTCCTAATGACTGATAATCTTCCCAAAAACCAGGATAAGATTTTTCTACACATTCCATATTATCAATAATAATAAAATCATTACATCTTGTAGCTGCTATAGCTAACATCATTGCAATCCGATGATCATCATGACTTGAACAATTTCCACCCTGAAGCTCATTTACTCCATCAACAATCATTCCCTCAGATAATTCTGTTACCATTCCACCTAACTCATTGATTTGCAAGCTTGTTGCAACAATTCGATCACACTCTTTAATTCTTAAACGTTTTGCATTAATGACTTCACTTTTACCTTTTGCTAGTGCTAGAGCAACACAGACAACTGGAATAACATCAGGGCACTGACTAGCATCAACTGTTACAGCTAACAGATCATTACCAGTTACTTTAATACCATCATCAACAATATCGATCTTTGCATTCATAGCCTCTAAAATATCCAAAGTCGCTTTATCGCCTTGTAAAGAATCTAAATTTAAGTCCTTCAAAACTACATCATTGCCGATTGCTCCCGCTACAAGATAAAATGCTGCCTGGGAAAAATCCGCTTCAACCCGATAATTATGAGCGCTATATTCTTGATTTCCCATAACAATGAAACATTTATAATCATTATTAATAATTTTTATTCCATATTGATTTAACATCTGCAAAGTTAGATCAATATAGCCTTTAGATTCTAATGGTGATGTTATTTCAATAATCGAATCCCCTTTTAAAAGCGGTAAAGCAAATAATAACCCTGTAATAAACTGTGAAGAAATATTGCCTGGAACTAAATAATGATCAGGTTTCAATTTTCCTATCACATATAAATCTAAAACATCCTTTTTGTACATGTACCCAATATTTTGACGATCAAAAATTTCATAAAATGTATCCAAAGGTCTTTTTCCTAAATTACCTCTACCAATGAAATGAACTTTATTTTCCTCAACAATTGAAACTGGTACCATAAATCTGAGTGTTGATCCTGATTCCTCACAATCTATTTCACTATTTTGTTTGGTATAAGTAGTTGTTCCATCAATGATCAAATAATCATCATGTTCTTCAATTTTAGTACCTAATGATTTCATTGCTTTAATCGTTGCTTGTATATCTTTAGAATATTCAATATTATCAATTCTACTAACCCCCTTAGCCAAACTAGCACAAATAATTGCCCGGTGTGCCAATGATTTTGAAGGTGGTACTTGAACTGTTCCCTGTAATTTAGCTGGTGTTATTTTTACTGCTGTCATTTTAAACCCTATCCTTTGTTTGAATTAATGAAAGATCACTTTGATAAACATAACTATCACCAATTTCTTTTAATAATACTAATGATAATTTTTTATTTATGTTCTTTTTGTCAAGACTGACTGCCCCTACTAAATCGCTTGTTTTTAAATCGCTATAAGTAGGTAAATTATATTTAAAACAGATATCTTTGATTATATCACTAATCCCCTTTGGTGATAAACCTTTTTCTTCTGCTATTTTTGTTAATTGAACCATGCCAATTGCTACAGCTTCACCATGTGAATATGTCTGATAGTGGTAATATTGTTCGATTGCATGTCCTAGTGTATGACCAAAATTCAATAATAAGCGATCCCCAAAATCATATTGATCACGTTCTACCACATCCCGCTTGATATCGACACAACGATAAATTATTTCATCAATATCCTGATATAGCTCATCAAATCCTCGATAATTATTCAATTTATCAAACAAAGACCGATCTTTAATACAACCATATTTGATTACTTCCCCCATCCCATCATTAATAAAGCGTTTAGGCAAAGTTTTCAAAGTATCAGGATCAATCAAAACCATCTTAGGATGGTAAAAAGCACCAATAAGATTTTTACCTTCCGGTAAATCTACAGCTACTTTACCCCCCACTGATGAATCTACCTGAGCTAACAAAGAAGTTGGAATTTGAACAAGTTTAACGCCTCTTAAATAAGTTGCTGCTACAAACCCTGCTAAATCTCCAATTACACCTCCACCTAAAGCAATAATCAAATCCGTTCTTGTTAACTTAAAATTCAATAAAGCTTTATATAGCGATGGTAAAATATCAATCCGCTTAGATTGTTCTCCATGCAAAACAGTTACATGTTCTACTATAAAATCCTTATTTAAAACATTAGTTAAAAGATCCCCATAATAGCTATATACTTGATCATCAGAAATAATCATAATCTTATTTCCTTGATAAATTTGTTTAATATATTTATCAGCTTGATTTAAAATTCCCTTTTTAATATAAATTGGATAACTATTATCCTTTAACGCAACTGTCAAATCCATCGCTATATTTCCTCCTAAAATTTTTATACTTTCTTTCCAACAACTTCAGCTATCTTACTAATTTGTTTTAGCAGCTGTTCATATTTCTCCGGTCTCAATGACTGCGGTCCATCACATAATGCCTTTTCAGGATTATTAT
>JAETPY010000129.1 GCA_021770925.1 Erysipelotrichaceae bacterium
CATCAAGAAATCTAACAACTCTCCTCAAACAGAATAACCTTCCATTTGGGGAAAGGGGCTTTATGCACTTTTTTAGGTAAAACATTTATTTCCATTCTTATTTTTTATTCAGATTAAACTTCCTCCTTTTTGTATGAAATTTATCAAATCATATCGCATTATATCATAATTAATGATGAGATACTATTTATTTTTATAATTCTAATTTCATACTTGAATTTTTAAAATTAATCACCATAAAATATTTATTCATATCAAACAAATTTAATTAAAATTTATATTCAAATATTTAACAGCTTCAATAAATTTAACCATTTTCTTTCATTATATATCCAAAATTATTATATTTTGTTCAATACTGTTATTTTCTAATCACTTGCTTTTACTAAGCTGAATAATCTTTATTTAGAATCAAACTCTATATTTATCTCATATTTAAAATAAATGGTTCCAATCTTTCTGGTAAAGCCTCAATTAATAATCCAACAATTTCATCAACAGCTATAGGCATATCATTTAAAACCCATTCAACTGTCATATCAATTGATCCCCTGCAATACATTTTCAATAAAAAATCAATATCTTTATTTACCTGATGTCCTAAATTTTTTTCAATAATTCCTTTATAAAATTCATAAATACAACTAAAATCATAATTAACCAAATTATTATAATCATTAGATTTAAACGCTTCTTTAAAAAAAGACTGTTCATTTTGAATAAACTCAAATTTTAAATGCAATGCCTCATATAGTGAACAGCCACTTCCCATGTGCCGAAAAGATTTTAAAACCAGCTTTTCAAAATACCAGTTTACTAAATCATATTTATCCTTAAAATATCGATAAAATGTTTGTCTTGTCATCCCTGCTTTAGTAACAATATCTGTTACAGCAATCTTATCCAATGGTCTAATTTTAATCAGCTCTTTTATTGATTGAGCGAACATATATCTTGTTTCATCGTGTTTCTTCATAACTATACCTCTTTATTTATTATAAACGAAGCTAAAAATGTAAACAAATAAAAAAGCTGAATAAAATCAGCTAATAAGACTCGTTTTGTAAGCCAAGTTCTGTTTTTCAAACGATTATTTATCTATGCACATGCATTCATCTTTTAGTTCAATTCCCTCAAGATGATTCCCCTACCAAATTTGGGTTTCTTCCTTGCAGAGTTTACCTCTTTTCAGCTAATCTTTCGACTAGAATAGTTTCTGTGGCACTTTGTGGCTTATCAACCATGCTTGCGTTTAGGTCTTAGGCCTGTCGTTAGCTCACGCTACCATGACTTATTAATTCGTCAAGTACAAACACTACAAGCATCGCAGCTTGTGGAAGCCTGGACTTTCCTCTACTTATGTAGCAATCGTTTTCTACGAGTCTTCTTTATTTTACGTATTTTTTTCAAAAAAGCAAGAATAAAAAATCATAACATTAATTTGTATTGAAATTTCTTATTAAAGTATTTTGTCTTATTACTATTTATTTTGATTAAATACAACTTTTTCCAATAAAGATAATCTTTTTAAAATATCCACATTAGTTGAAAGATTCTCTTCCATTGCATGAATATTATCGTCTTGTAATGCTTTTTCACGCTCAAGTTTAGCAATTTTGATCTTCTGCTCACTCAAACGAGCTTCTAATTGATCAATTTTGTCATATGATGCATTTAACATAGCAGCAAAAGATTCATAATCCTTAACAATCAGATCCAAAAAATGATCAACTTCTTCTGCATTATAGCCCTTAAAATCAACTTTAAATTCTTTAGCAACTATTTTTTTTGGACTTAACATAATTTTTGGTTCCAAGCTCATCAACTCCTATCTATATAATATATTGAAACAAAATTCTTGATTAAATGCAAGAGATTAATATATTTGTCATAAATTTTAACAAACTTTACAATGTTTAGGAAACTAACAAGATACCATGATATTTTATCACAGTTATGGTATAATACCTAAGTAAAGTAATAAAAGGAGCAATTATGGTCAATTATCCAAACATGAAAAAAACAACCCTCCATCAAACTAAACTAATTGATGGAAAATTAAATACACGTCATCGTGGTATGAATCTTGAAGAAGACTTAAATTTAACAAATAAATTTTATCTAGCCAATGGTATAGCCAATATCCATAAAAAACCTACGCCTATTCAGATCGTAAAAGTAGATTATCCCAAAAGATCTGCTGCTAGAATCGTTGAAGCTTATTTTAAGACCCCATCTACAACTGACTATAATGGTATTTATAAAGGCAGATACTTAGATTTTGAGGCAAAGGAAACCAAAAGACAAAACTTTCCTTTTACTAATATTAGTGTTCATCAGATTGAGCATTTAAAAAGTATCATCGATCATCATGGAATTGCCTTTGTTATTATTGCTTTTACCCATCTAAATGAGGTATACTTAATTGATGCCTCATACATAATTGAAGCATACTATCAGCCTAATCAAAAATCAATTTCTTATCAAAAGATTAAAGAAAATGGATATTTGATTGAACAAGGATTTAATCCACGTTTAAATTATTTAAAAATAATTGATCAGTATTATTTAGGAGGTCACGAAAATGACAGATAACTCTACTACAAGAAACAGAAAGAAAAAAGGATTGAACTGGAAAAAAATTATTACTAGTTTTATTGTCGTAATCATTGTCGTTTGTCTTTTTGGAGGAAGTTTTTTTGCCTGGTCAGTATACAAAGAAACAGAAGATTTTTCTGCCCAGCGATTACTTTCTGGTGAAGCCAGTAAAATTTATGATACTAATGGTGAATTGATGTACACATATGGTAGTGACATTAATGGTAAACGAGAAAACATTACTTACGAAGATTTACCACAAGTATTAATCGATGCTGTAGTCGCAGCTGAGGATTCACGGTTCTTTGAACATGATGGCTTTGATTTACCGCGTATTGCTAAAACCTTAATTACTAATTTAGCTCATTTTAGTATTCGTGGCGGTGGTTCAACAATTACTCAGCAGGTAATTAAAAAATCATACTTTCCAGAAGAACAAAAGACTTATACTCGTAAAATCAGTGAAATCTTTTTAGCTATCCAGGCAACCAAAGAAGTAAGTAAAGAAGAAATCATCACTTTATATTTAAATAAAATTTACTTTGGACGCAGTACTAGTTCAATAGGTGTTGCTGCTGCCAGCAAATATTATTTTAATAAAGAAGTATCTCAGCTTACCTTACCAGAAGCTGCATTATTAGCAGGAACTTTAAATTCACCTAGTGCTTATGATCCATATTACAATCTAGATTTAGCAACAAAACGTCGTAATATAATCTTAAATTTAATGGTTGATCATGGCTATATTACACAAGAAGAATGCGATTTAGCAAAACAAGTAAAGATTGAAAATATGCTGTCACAATCAAATACTACTTCAGATAATGCTCTAGCTGCATATGTTGATTTGGTAACTGCTGAGGTAAAAGAAAAAACAGGTTTAGATCCTGCTGAAACACAAATGAATATCTATACTTATTGCAATCAAAACGCTCAAAAAGAAGCAGCCAAACTAGCTAACGGTGAAACATACAAATATACTGATGAAGACATGCAAATGTCAGGAAGTATTCAATCTACTCAAGATGGTCGTATCGTTGCTGTAATCGGCGGGCGCAATTATAAACTTGGAGATAAAAATAAAGCCACATTAAAAAGACAGCCTGGTTCTTCAATGAAACCAATCCTTGATTATGGTCTAGCCTATAAATATTTAGACTGGTCAACAGTCCATACTGTTGTTGATGAACCGACAACATTTCCTAATAATTATAACCCAAAAAACTGGGATAATAGTTTTCATGGATCAATGCCGATTAAAGAAGCTTTAGTTAAATCTTGGAATATACCAGCTGTATCTACTTTTCAAGAAGTTTTAGAAGAAGCCTCTAAAGAAGATGTGGTCGGTGATATGGAATCATTAGGTATTGATATGTCAACTGAAGATTTACAACTATCATATGCTATAGGGGGCTGGGCTAATGGAGTTACACCAATTGAATTAGCTGGTGCTTATGCCACTGTAGCTAACAATGGTATTTATATTGAATCACATACTGTCAATTATGTAGAAGTTCCAAGCAAAAATAAAACTTATAATATTGACAAAGACATTCAAGCTAAAGCTAAACAAAGTATTGGAGACGATGTTTCTTTTATGATTAGAGAAACAATGTTAAGTTATTCAAGCAGCGGTTATGGAAATTACGCTTATTTAAGCGGTATTGACAAAGTTGGGGCTAAAACAGGTACTTCTAATACTAATAGTGGTGCTAGTAAAGATTTATGGATGACAGCTTATACACCTGATTATACTTGTTCTGTATGGATGGGATTTGAGGAAAAAGCTCTGGCAGCCGGAAAAAACACTTCTAAATATAAAGCTTATCCTGGTAAAGTTGTAGGTGAATTATTAAAATATTTACAAGACAATACATCTGATAAGAAAACATATCCTGATAAACCTGATAATGTTGAAGAAATAAAGATTCTTGCTGGGGTATATCCATATGTAAGTCCAAATGCAAATACACCATCTGATAAAATATATACTGGCTGGGCTAAAAAAGGAACTGGTCCTAATGAATCAGCAGTTGAGTATGATATTAATAAATTATCATCTTTTAGCGCTTCTCTTTCCAGCAGTGGCAAAATTGAAGTCTCATTTAGTGAGTATGAACCATCAAGTGCAACAACCGACGAAAATGCAACTGAAGCGACCAAAATGTATGGTGTAGTTGAATATGTTGTTGAAATAAGTGATCCAAATAGTGGAGAAGTATTATACACAACTACCTTAAATCAACATGAAGGAACCATTGATTATACTCCTAATGGTAAAGTTAATGTAACAGGATATTATCGTTTCCATAAAGCACCTGGAAAAGTATCTAACAAAATTACTAAAAGTGTAGGTTCTAACAAACCAGAAAACAAAATCAATTATTCAATCACTTCAAATGGAACGACTGTTACAAACGGAGGCACTACTGCTTCTAGTACAGTTATCATTAAAGTAAATGCTCAAAACAGTTCTAATAATATTAGTATTCAGCTCTATACGCTTGACGGTAGTGAAGTTAACGACACACATACTTTCACTGGCAGTGGTAGTAAAGAGTTTGAATTAATACCTGGTGTTCAATATCGAGTTAAAATTAGTGAATCTGATGGAACTAAAACAATTAGTGATACTGTTACCTTTACTGTTGGCGGTAACTCTAATCCATCAACAGAATAAAATATTTTGAAGCTGGACGGGTAATCAAATAATTTAGGGGGAAAGCCAAATTATTTGGTGGTCCAATTTAGGGGGCTTAAAAAAAGTCCGTTGAAATTTAGGGGGCAACTTTAGGGGGCAACCTAAAAAATGC
>JAETPY010000130.1 GCA_021770925.1 Erysipelotrichaceae bacterium
GGAAAAAATAATATTTCTAACACTTTTTTGGCCACATAAAAATATCCAGTCAATACATGTACCCTTATAGTTGGGTATTTTTATTTTTACCTAAACGAATCGAAATTCCTATTAGAGAAAAAAATGTAAAATAAATTTACATTTATTTTGACTATTTGGAAAAAAGTAGATTTGTTAAAATTCTATTATCAAAATACATTTATTTAATTTGGAATGTTACTTTAAATAGGCATGACCATAGGATAAATAGAGTTAGGAGGTGTGTTTATAACTCGGGGATAAGATAAAGATTAAATTGTAGATATTTACTAATGAGAAAGGGGACAAATGTTGTGAAGAAAAAAGAAAAAATACTTCTTCAAAAGAAGGGAAAAAATTTAATGGGAAAAAGGCATAGAAAAATACTAGGGTTTATGCTTAGTTTAACAATGCTGTTGACTTGTATATGTCAATTTCCTATTCAAGTTAATGCTGCAACTCGAACAAATTATGCATTAAACAAACCAGTGACTGAAAGTTATGCTTATCCTGGTATGGAAGGTGATAAAGCAGTCGACGGTGATACAAATACAAGATGGGCAACGGAACCTCGTGGTAGTGATCAGTGGATTCGAGTTGATTTAGAAGAAGAAATCACATTTGATGAATTAGTTATTATACCTGAAAAGGGAAATGTTCAAAAATTTAAAATTGAAGGATCAAATGATGATTCTGCTTATGAACTGATTTATGATTCTGAAACAAAAACTTCAGGATTTGGATCAACAATAACGATTAATCTTGATACAGCAATCACATATCGTTATGTAAAATTAACGATAGAATCATTAACTGAAGGATCTTATCCTAGTATTTCATTACGTGAATTCCAAATTATTGGTGATGAAGCACAAAATGTGACTGCAGTAAAAGAGGCAATTGAAAAAATAAAAGTTCCTGAAAAAGTTTATCAATCTTTTAATGTTCCAACAAAGGATGATGAATTAGATGTAACATTAACATGGGAAGTACTAAATAGCAAAGTTGAAATTACTGATGGTAAAGTCACTCCTTTAGAACAAGGAAAGAGCGGGATTACTTTAACTGCTTCTAAAGATGGTTTTGAAATGAGTAAAACATTTAGTTTTATAGTATATAAAAGTGAAATAAAAGACTATGAAATTTATCCTATTGTTCAAAATATGACATATGGAGAAGATGTTTTAACTTTAAGCGATAATATTAATGTTGTTATGGATGAAAACACATCTGTAAATATTAAAAATTATGCTCAAAAAATATTAAAAGAATATCAATATACTTCAATTTTATCAACTGTTAAAAGTGATAATGATGTTAACTTAATGGTTGGGGTTATTGGTGATAATGGCTTAGCAGATCAATACTTTAATCAGGTTGCTTATGATAAGTCAATTTCAACTGATATTGATGAAGGATATGTTTTATCTGTTTTGGCTGATCAAAATACAATTGCGATATTAGGTAAAGATCACTCTGGTATGTTTAATGGTCTTTCAACATTATCACAAATGTTATTATCTTCTCGTTCACAATTAAAAGAGGTTCTTATTGAAGATGCTCCTGAGACGAGATTTAGAGGATATATTGAAGGTTTCTATGGTAATCCATGGTCACATGCAAATAGAATGGATTTAATGGATTTCTGTGGACAATATAAAATGAATACTTATATTTATGGGCCTAAAAATGATCCTTATCATGCAAATCAATGGAGAGATCCTTATCCAGATGCTAAATTAGCTGAATTAAAAGAGCTAGTTGATAAAGGAAAAGAAACTAATGTTGAATTTGTTTGGGCTATTCATGTTGGTGGTAAGATCAATTTAGGTAGCGCAGATGATATTCAAAAAGTTAAAGATAAGTTTGATCAGTTATATGGTATTGGTGTACGTCAATTTGCGGTGTTCTTTGATGATGCTGCAACTGATAATACACAATTAGTTTCATTTATGAATGATTTACAAAAAAATTATGTGGAAGCAAAAGGTGATGTAAGACCGTTAATTTTCTGTCCACAGTATTACAATAAAAATCATGCGGTTACAAGAGGTGGAGAAGGTTACTTAAAAAATCTTCGTAATTTTGATGAAGATATTCAAATTATGTGGACTGGTGATTATGTTGTATCAAAAATTGATCAAAGTGTTATTGATTATATTACTGATTTAATTGATAGAGATGTTTATATTTGGTGGAACTACCCTGTAAATGACTTGGGAAGAGCACATTTATTACATATGGGTCCTACTGATGCATTAGCACCAAACATCGAACATATGAGTGGTTTAACTTCAAATCCTATGAATCAAGCACAGTGTAATAAGGTATCACTTTTCAGTATTGCTAATTATACATGGAACAGTGTGAAATACGATAGCCAAAAATCATGGGAAGATTCATGGGAAAGAATTATTATTGATGATGAAGAGGCATTAGAAGCTTTCAAAATCTTTGTACAAAACTGTGCTGCTGCGCCAATGTCATTTGGAGATGTAGATGAATCAGTATATTTACAACCATATTTTGAAGCTTTTAATAAGAAATATTATGCTAATGAAGATTTTAGTCAAGAAGCATTAGAATTAATTAGTAAGTTTAAAGAAATTAAAGACAGTATTGTCGTATTAAGAAATTATAAAGGTACAAATAACATTACCAAAGAAATGTCTCAATGGATGGATGTTATGTATGATATTGCAGATGCGGGAGATCAAACTCTAACAGCTTTGTTAGATGCAAAACCTGTTTCTAAAAATAATAATCAATCAATTGAAGATGCAATGAATTTAATTCAAAATGGCAGATCTTTATTAAATAAATCTAACAATGGTCATGGTGGTAAGAAATGTGCGCAAAAACATTTATATCCATTTATTGAAACATTATTAAATAATGAAGAAAAGAAATTATATGAAGCTTTAGATTTTGAAATTCCACAAGAAATGTTTGGAAGCTCAGCAACTGACTATACAAAGGCAATGGATCATGACAATACGACTGTTGTTAGTTTAGGTGGACAGGCTAAAGATGCCTATTTTGGTGTTGATTTAGGTAAAGTTACACAAATTTCAGATATTTCTGTTCAAATGAAAGAAATGAATGGAAGTAAATATGCTTATTACAAGAAGGGCGCTTTAGAGTATTCGATTGATAAAATAACCTGGACAAAATTTGCTGAATTCGATACACCAAGTGTTGAGTTAACAGATTGTGGTATTAATGCGCGTTTCATAAGATATAGAGCTGAAGAAATATTTGAAGATCCAGCAACAGGATTTAATCAATCAGATATTCAATTATGTGAAATGTCTGTCAATACTCCTGCAGAAGTAAAAGTTTATACAAACCTAGAATCAACAAATGTAATTATTGATAAGGTAGAAAAGGATTATACTTTAAATGTTACTGATCAAACATTAGAAAAAGATCAATATTTAGGAATTGAATTTAGACAAATGAAGACAATTACTGATATTATGAATAAACCTGAAGGTTTAACATTACAATATTCAGTAAATGGAACAACATGGAAAGATGTTCCAACAACCGATTACTATAACATTTATGCAAGATATGTTCGTTTGATCAATACAAGTGATACTCCATATACGTTCTCTACTTCATTAAAAGTTCATTGTGGTGGAGAGGTTGCAATTACAGATGCAAAAATTACAAACGGATCTGCATATTCAGGTAGTCCAAAAGATATGTATGATAACAATGAAGGAAGTTCATATTGGCTAAGAGGTGGAAGTAATCGTGATTTAATCATTACTTTAGCAGACAGTGCACCAGTCTTCGATATTTATATATATGGAGATAAAGGATCAGATGTTATTCAACAAGGAACTGTCTATGTATCTACAGATAATACTGAATGGACACAAGTTAAAGAATTTAATGTAGGACAAACAACAAGAAACACCATTACTTTAGATGGTCAAATGGCTAAATATATTAAGGTTACTATCAAAAACACTGGATGGATCAAAGTCAATGAAATAAAAGTAAATACTTCTGTTCCTGAAAATGTAAGTATTGTAGAAGGTGGATCAAATGTTGGAAATATTATTGATATGAAGTTATTCACTAATTACAATACAGGAAATAATGCCGGAAATGCAATTTATAAAACATTCAATTTAACTCATGAAAATACAATAAAATTCTTAAAGAGCAATAATTCTACACTTAGTGTTGAAGCATTACAAAATGGAAACTGGAAAGAAATTGGAACATATACAGATATGTATAATGAAATCTATTTTGATGAAGAATTTGAACAATTTAGGTTCTCATGGGATGCTGATTCAAATGTTAAATTTTATGAATTAGCTGCCTGCTTCACTTTGGCAGATTATACAGAAGTGGATTTAGCTATTGAAGAAGCTAATAAGTTAAATAAAGATGATTATAAAGATTTCAGTGCAGTAGAAGAAGCTATTAATGCTGTTGTAAAAGATTTAGGTATTACACACCAGGAAGAAGTTAATGCAATGGCAAAAGCAATTAATGATGCAGTCAAAGCACTGGAAGAAAAACCAGTAATAATAGAAACAGATAAATTAGCTTTACAAATTGCTATCGAAATGGCTGAAAATGCTGATTTAGAAAATGTCGTACCAGCTGTAGTTAAAGAATTCAATGAAGCTTTAGCGAATGCAAAAGATGTATTTGATAATGCAAGTGCTACTCAGGATGAAGTAGATAATGCATTTAATCGTCTAGCTAATGTAATGCAGATGTTAGAATTCTTCAAAGGAGATAAAACAGCATTACAAAAGATGGCAGATCAAATAGCTGATTTAACAGCTAGTGACTATATCGAATCTACATGGAATGCAATGTTACCAGCATTAAACAAAGCAAATGATGTACTAAATAATGAAAATGCAATGCAGGAAGAAGTAGATGAAGCATATACGCAATTGGTAAAAGCATTCTTAGACTTGAGATTAAAACCAAATAAAGACTTATTAAATGATTTAATCAATAAAGCCAATGGATTAAGTGAAGCAAAATATACAGCAGCATCATGGAAAGTGCTGAATGAAGCATTAAAAGATGCAAAAGCAGTATTAGATAATCCAGAAGCAACAGAAAAAGAAGTAGCAAATGCCAAATCCGCTTTAACAAAAGCAATAGCTGGATTAGTAGAAAATCCAGCAGCAGATAACAATGTAAATACGGTAAAACCAGGAGATACAACAGTAAGTATAAAAACTGGAGATGAAACATCATTAGGAATGTTGATGAGTTTAGCTGGATTAAGTGTATT
>JAETPY010000131.1 GCA_021770925.1 Erysipelotrichaceae bacterium
CAACCTCTTGATCCGTAGTCAAGCACTCTATCCAGTTGAGCTACTAGCGCTTTTTCTTTCTTACAATGCTTTTCTATATTACCATATCCCTCTAGCTTTTGCAAGTTGTTTTTCGAGAAATGGTGCCCAGGGCCGGAATCGAACCGGCACGGATTTTAAGGTCCGCAGGATTTTAAGTCCTGTGCGTCTACCAGTTTCGCCACCTGGGCACACAATGGAGGTTCCAACCGGACTCGAACCGATGATAACAGAGTTGCAGTCTGTTGCCTTACCAACTTGGCCATGGAACCATTTTTATTTTTCATCCGTATCTTTCATCGGACTGCCTTTATATAATATACCAGATAACTAAATTTTGCAAGCTTTTTTTATAAAAAAATCATTATTTTCTAATAGTAGATTAAAATTATTTGATTATATCATGTTTTTTAATAAAATAGAAAAAAAGTATTTATTTACTAAAAAATAATCTTATTATAATATGATAAATAATTCCAACCGAATGAGTATCATTCCCAATATTTCTAGAAAAAAACTGTTAGTTTTTCTAACAGTCTTTTTTATTTTGCTTTCACTTTAGTCCAGCGCGAATTATACATTTCTTTTACTTCATTATTTTGATAAGAAAAAACTTCATCTTTAGCTTCTGTTCTAATTTCATAAGCACAAATTCCTTTAAATTCCTCTTTTGATGCTTTATTAGCTGCATTTATATTAGCAGTTAAATATCCAACTTCAACTGTATTCTTATAAGAATTATCATTAGAAATCATAAAATTAATAAATTGATTTGCTAATTCAGTCTGTTTACACTCTTTAGAAATAACAAATCCATCAAACCATACATTTGTACCCTCTTCAGGCAAATAATAACTCATATTAGGATTTTCACTCATTACTGTCGTTGCATCCCCAGAATACATAATTGCCATCGCTTTAACTCCACTAATCATCGTATCAATCGATTCATCTCCCACATATACAGGATCCATTTCACTACGTTGATCAATTAGCCACTGATACGCTTCATCAATTTCACTTTCAACTGTAGTATTCATTGAATACCCTAACGCCTTCAAAGCAACCATAAAACTATCACGCTCTGAATCATACATATAAATTTTACCTTTATATTTAGGATTACGGAGAATATTCCATCCTTCATTTAAATCATTTTCATCAACAATTGTTTTATCATATAAAATTCCTACATTTCCGCAAAAATATGGAACCCAATAATCATTGCCAGGATCAAAGGATTGTCCTAAAATTCCTTCATTAATATTATCAAAATTAGAAATCAATGATTTATCAATTGGTTGTAAGAGATCCTCTTTTATCATTCTTTCAATCATATATTCTGAAGGTACCATTACATCATAACTATTACCGCTCATATATTTAGTATACATAATTTCATTAGAATCAAAAGTTTCATAAATGATCCGACAATCATATTCTTTTTCAAAATCACTTATAACTGTTTTATCGATATATTCGCCCCAGTTATACACTCTTAGAGTTTTTTTACCAACACCAGTTGAAATCGACCATCCTACAGACAATAACAAGCATCCTGCTAATACTACTTTAACAATTTTGCTGCTCATTACCTTATCAGTTACTTTAGGAAAAACTTTAGGTATAATTGTTCCTAGCATAACAAAAAATAGAACTACAATTAAAATTATTGTTGCTAGAGCATAAATACTAGGATTAGTTCGTTTTGACATGTTATAAATTACAATCGAAATATTTTCAATTCCATTACCGCTAACAAAATAAGAGATGATAAAATCATCAAATGACATTGTAAATGCTAATAAAGCACCTGAAACAATTCCTGGTTTAATCTGAGGAATAATAACTTTGGTCAAAGCTTGAAATGGCGTTGCTCCCAAATCCATTGCAGCATCAGCTAAATTAACATCAAGCTGCCTTACTTTAGGCAGAACATTTGTAATTACAAACGGTGTACAAAAAGCAATATGAGCCAACAGCATTGTCATATAACCTTTTTCCATTTTAACAAACGAAAACAACAGCATTAACGAAATCCCTGTAACAATATCAGGATTCATGATTGGTAAATTATTAACCTGTAATACCACTTTTCTAAGAATCGGTTTAGATTTAGAAATTCCTATTGCTGTAATTGTTCCCAAAACAGTAGAAATAACTGTTGATAAAATTGCAATACTAACCGATACGATAATTGCATCGATCATCTGTTGATTAGTAAATAATTCTTGATACCATCTTAATGAAAAACCACTCCAGCTCGATAATGACTTCGAATCATTAAATGAAAAAATAGCCATAATAACAAGTGGTAAATAAAGAAATGCCAAAGCAAATACAATCCACAGAGAACTAGGAAATTTTCTTTGTTTTTTCACGTTTAGCTTCCTCCTGGTATCCTGCATATTTTTCAACTCGATTAATAAGTCCCATTAAAATAATTACTAATATTGCTAAAATCAAGGATACAGCACTACCAAAATGCCAATCTCCAACATTGATAAATTGTTGTTCAATAAAATTACCAATCAGTGAATATTGACCTCCACCAAGTAATTTAGGTATCACAAAAGATGAAATAGCCGGTAGGAATACCATCGTAATTCCAGTTAAGACACCACCTAATGAAAGTCTAAAAGTAATTTTCCAAAATGTAGTAATTGGATTTGCACCTAAATCATTACTTGCTTCAATCAAAGACTTATCCATTTTTGTAAGAGAAGTATGAATAGGTAAAATCATGAATGGTAAAAAATCATATACCATTCCTAAAACGACTGCAAAATCAGTGTATAAAAGGCTAACTTCTCCAAAACCAAAAAATTGAAATGTATTACTGATTATTCCTTTACTGCTTAAAATATTTATCCATGCATATGTGCGCATCAGCATATTGATCCAAGTTGGAAAAGTAATCAATAAAATAAGCAGTGTCTGTGTTTTTTCTTTACACTTAGAAATTGCATAGGCTACAGGATAACCAATTATCAAACAGAGTATTGTAGTAATAATCCCTAAAACAAATGATTTAATTAAAACTGAGACAAAAATAGGATCAAAAAATTTAGAAAAATTATCTAGTGTAAAATTAAATGTTGTAATTGTATTACCTTTTTGAACAAAGGCATAGATCATTATTAAAAACATTGGTAAAACAGTTAAAAGAAACAGCCAAAAACAATAAGGCCCAACTAATTTACGAAAATGTTTCATTAATAGCTACCCATTTTATCCATAACATGAATGTCTTCTGGCCAAAAATCTAAATTAACTTTTTTGCCTACTTCACTTATATCAGTTGTATGTACTTTATAATCACGATTTTTAGTTTCTACCATTATTTCATAATGAACCCCTTTAAAAACAATCGAAGTTACAACTCCTTCAATCTTACCTTTATCAACTTCTACGATATCCAAATCTTCTGGTCTTAAAACAATATCTATCTCCTGTCCCTCATCAAATCCCTTATCAACACATTCAAACTGCTGACCATCAAATTCAACTAAATAATCTTTTATAAAAACACCTTCAATAATGTTCGACTCTCCAATAAACTGAGCCACAAAACGATTTTCCGGCTCATTATAAATATCTGTTGGCGTTCCAATCTGTTGAATCTGTCCTTCGTTCATAACAACAATTGTATCTGACATTGTAAGAGCTTCTTCTTGATCATGGGTTACATAAACAAATGTAATCCCTACTTCCTGCTGAATATTCTTTAATTCAATTTGCATTGCTTTACGTAATTTTAAATCTAATGCCCCTAATGGTTCATCTAACAATAATACCTTTGGCTCGTTAACTAATGCTCTAGCAATCGCTACTCGCTGCTGCTGCCCTCCTGAAAGCTGATTAATATTTCTTGACCCATATCCTGCTAAACCAACTAATTCAAGAATTCGATTTACTTTATGTTCAATTGTATCTTTATCTATTTTCTTGATTTTCAAACCAAAAGCAATATTATCAAAAACATCCATATGTGGAAATAAAGCATATTTTTGAAATACTGTATTCAATTCTCTTTTATATGGTGGCAGCTTACTAATATCCTGTCCATCAAATAAGACAGTACCACCATTAGCTTCTTCAAAACCACCCATAATTCTTAATGTAGTAGTTTTTCCACAGCCGCTTGGACCTAATAAAGTCACAAATTCTTTTTCATTTATATCTAGATGAATCCCCTTTAAAACTACTTGTCCATTATATTCCTTTGTTAAATTATCCAATTCTATTAACTTTGCCATAATATCTCCTTTAAAATAACGGTGGCGTTGATACCCAAATCACCTTTGCTTTTGTTTCACCAGGATTAATCAAATAATGTGATACTAATCCTTTAAGATAAAAAGTCTCTCCCTTTTTAAGTACAAATTCATTATCACCGTATATTAATTTTATTTTTCCCTGAACAACATAACCAAATTCTTGTCCTTCATGAGGATCAATTGTCATTGATTGTTTTCCTTTTTCTAGTTCAACCAAAATTGGTTCCATTTCATTTTTTTGAGCATTAGGAATAATATATGAAATAACATAATCATCCTGCTCATTGATAAAAAAGTCTTCTTTTTTAAAAGCAATTTGTTCCGCTGGTTTTTCACTAAAAAATTCCTGTAAATTAGTTCCTAAAGCTTCTAAAATATCTTCTAATGTTGCAACTGATGGAGATGTTAAATCACGTTCCAATTGTGAAAGAAACCCTTTTGTCAATTCACTACGATTTGCTAACTCCTCTAACGTAAGACCATTAGCTTGTCTAAGCCTTTTGATCTTGCTGCCTATATCCATGATGACACCTCCTTTATTTTCGACATTTTAATTATAACTAATCTCGGCAATAATGCAACAATATTTAACAAATTGTTTAATATATTATACTCAATCATAAAAAAACAATGGGTTTTACCCAATGGTATTAAGTTAAGCAAAATAATGCAAAAAAGTTCCACTATTGAAAAATTGTAGGAGCTTTTTATTTTTTTCAATTAGCTATTGACAAACAGCGGAAATTGTGCGGCTAGTAATGAATATTATTCTATTCATTACTAGCCCTTTTTAGTAGATGTGTTTTTTTAAGGAGGTATTATTTATATGATCAGTCATTCTATTTCAAACATCTACTATTCACCCAG
>JAETPY010000132.1 GCA_021770925.1 Erysipelotrichaceae bacterium
AGTTAAAATAATTTGCCTATCATTTTATCAAATTATTTTAACTATTTTTCTATGTTTATTATTTTTGTTTGACTAAATAGCTGTTATTTTAATTAAAATAATTCACCGAATAACAAATAATGTAAATATAGTAAAACCAGGAGATACAACAGTAAGTATAAAAACTGGTGATGATAGTTCAATGGGATTATTTACAGGATTAGGATTATTAAGTGTAGCAGCTGTTTTAACTAGTTATAGAAGAAAAGAAAATTAATAAATAGAGAAAATAAAGTGTGTAGTAAATGATAAAATTACTACACACTTTGATATCTAAAATAATTCAAGATGTTGGGGTTTTAGATACTAAAAAATCATGAGAAGAATTATTTTTCCATGATTTCAAAACTGTACAAGAGAATTGTGTTCGATGCGGGTTTTATAGCATCTTGGTTGTTGTAAGCGAGAATCTTTAGAATATGAATATTATATAAAATTTCTACTGCCTTTTCGTGATATATTATTTTTTCTAATGCTTGTGTATAACTTTTTTATTAAAATGTACTTATATTGTGGATATATTCAATATTTTCACAATAATTAATAATAGAACTAAAATTACATAAAAAATTAGTTATTATCATATTGTTTGTTGAACAAAGCCGAAACTACAATTTTGTTGAGAAGGGTTTTATTTGTACAAATTTCAGTGTGGAACTGATAACATTATTTTAGTTATCTCCATGATCTTATAATAGAAGACTAGAAAATAAAAAAACAAATTTCTCAAAATAAATATTTGTTTCAGAAAATCCTGTAACTAATTAGACTATTGAAATATGTAAATCACAGTCAGTTATAGTAAGCAGGTAAAAATATTTGTTTTTTGTATTCTATTATAGAATTATTTTATTCTAAGTATAAAGACGAGTAGTTTGTAACATAGTATTCACAATTAATCACATGATTATTCGAAAATTGTTTTATATAATACATTGTATATAACGTTAATAAAAGAGAGGATATTGATTAGATGAAAAATATAAAAAAGTGGTTTTATAAACCTATATTTACATTATTGTGTTACTTATTGGCGATTGTTTTATTAGGATATGCGCTATTTACTATTAAGAACTCATATGAATATATTGCAGCACTAGTTGCACAGGGAAGTGTTTCTTGGAGTAGCGATATAAAGGATATTATTTCATATTTTGTTGGAAACTCAGCTAATTATTTATTTTATACCTTTTCTTTTGTATTTTTTGGAAAAGTAATAAATCTATTAAGTCCTAAACCAGTAAAAGAAAATATTGAAATTATAAATAATGAAATAGATGAAACAGAAGATGAAATAAATGATATAGAAGATGAGATGGAAGAAGAAGTAGAAGATATAGCAGAGGCTTAATAATTACCGCTTGTTTGTAGGCGGTTTTTTTGTGGGTAAATATTAAACGTTATACGATAAAGATTATAAAAATGGCAACAATATAAGTATTAATTTTCTTTTTTTATAAAGAAAGTTAAGATAAATTTATGATTTAATAATCTAAACTGATAATTGTTTAAAAAATAAGAAATTTGTAGTACAATAGATAAGGATTAAGGAGGGAATATGAATGTATGATATTATAGTAGTGGGAGGTGGACATGCTGGAATCGAAGCAGCATTAGCACCAGCTAGAATGAATCAAAAAACATTATTAGTAACTTCTAACTTTAATAATGTTGGAAGCCTTCCTTGTAATACTTCAATTGGTGGTCCAGCTAAAGGGATAATTGTTCGCGAAATAGATGCGTTAGGTGGGCAAATGTCTAAAACTGCTGATAAAACATATTTACAAATGAAAATGCTAAATACTGCTAAAGGACCAGGTGTTCAATCATTAAGAGCTCAGGCAGATAAGCAGGCTTATCCTCGTTATATGCAGGAAGTTTTAAAACAACAGAAAAATTTAGATATCATGGAAGGAATGGTTGAAGATTTAATTGTTGAAGACAACTGTGTAAAAGGGGTTGTTTTATCAGATGGTCATGAGATAAATGGAAAGATGGTTATTCTTACAACTGGAACATATTTAAGGGCCGAAATATTATGTGGGGACCAAAAACATGCTAGTGGTCCTGATCAACAAAAAGAATCTAAGTTTTTATCTACACGGTTAAAAGAATTGGGATTCACAATTCAACGTCTTAAAACAGGTACCCCACCACGAGTAGAAATCAATAGTGTTGATTATTCAAAAACAAGTTTACAACCAGGGACAGACGCTAAATTGGCTTTTAGTTATCAGACTGAAAATTTTATTCCAGTTCAAGAACAACTACCATGTTACTTAACATATACTAATGAAAAAACGCATCAGATAATAAATGATAATTTACATCGTTCAAGCATGTATGGTGGATATGTTAGTGGTGTAGGACCTCGTTATTGTCCTTCAATTGAAGATAAGGTAGTTAAGTTTGCAGATAAATCGCAACATCAGATATTTTTAGAGCCGGAATCTAAAGAAATGAATACAATTTATGTTCAGGGATTTTCAACATCATTGCCCCACGATGTTCAAGAAGAAATGATTAGAACTATTCCAGGACTTGAGAATTGTAAAATATTAAAATATGCTTATGCAATAGAGTATGATGCAATTGATCCCTTGCAATTATGGCCATCATTAGAAACAAAAGTCATTAAGAATTTATTTACCGCTGGTCAAATTAATGGAACTAGTGGGTATGAAGAAGCAGCAGGTCAAGGATTGATTGCAGGAATCAATGCTACAATGAAGAATCAGAATAAAGAACCTTTAATTTTAAAACGTGATGAAGCATATATTGGTGTTATGATTGATGATTTAGTAACTAAGGGGACAGAAGAACCATATCGAATGTTAACAAGCAGGGCAGAATATCGTTTATTGATTCGCCACGATAATGCAGATCAGAGATTGATGAAATATGGTCATGATGTAGGTTTAGTTAGCGATGAAATATATCAAAAATATTTAGATAAGATGAAAGCTGTTTTTGATGAAATTGATCGTCTTGATACTATTCGTTTTACACCTAAACATCCAATTAATGAAGTTTTGGAGCAGTTAGGTTCAACAAAGTTAACAGAAGGAATAAGTGCAAAAGAGTTAATTAAACGTCCTGAACTTGATTATGAAAAGATACGTTCATTTGTTGAAGCACCAGACTTAAGTGAAGAACAAAGAAAAAGAATTACGATTTTAATCAAATATAAGGGATATATAGATAAGGCAATGCGTCAGGCGGCTAAGCAAAAGAAAATGGAAGAAAAAAGAATTCCTAATGATATTGATTATGAAGATATTAATAATTTAGCATTAGAAGCAAAACAGAAATTAAGCAAAATTCATCCTTTAACGATTGGCCAGGCATCAAGAATTTCAGGAATAAATCCAGCCGACATTTCAGTGCTGTTAATATATTTAAAACAAAAATATAATGAGGAATAAAGTATGTCTAAAGAAGAATTTATTGAGTTATTAGTAAACAAGGGAATTACTTTAAATGATAAACAAATTAAACAATTTGAACAGTATTTTAATTTATTGATCGAGTGGAATGAAAAGATGAATTTAACTGCAATAACAGATGAACGAGATGTTTATTTAAAACATTTTTATGATTCATTGACTATTGCTTTTGATTTTCAATTCAACTTTCAAAGTATTGTTGATGTTGGAGCTGGGGCTGGATTTCCAAGTATTCCTTTAAAAATAGTATATCCTGATTTAAAAATAACAATTGTTGATTCATTAACAAAGAGAATTACTTTTTTAAATCATTTATTTAAAGAATTATCACTAACTAATTGTAAGGCAATTAGTATTCGTGCAGAAGATTATGCTAAAGATAATCGTGAAAAAGCTGATTTAGTAATGGCTAGAGCTGTTGCTAAGTTAAATATTTTAGATGAACTTTGTTTACCGTTAGTCAAAGTTGGTGGATATTTTTTAGCGTTAAAGGGTCTTAAAGCTAGAGAAGAATTAAATGAGGCCAAAAAAGGGATTGGTACTTTAGGAGGAAAGGTAGAAAAAATTATTGATTTTACATTAACTAATGATGATCATCGTAGTAATATTATAATAAAAAAAGTAAAAATGACCCCTAATAAATTTCCACGCATGTTTGCTAAAATAAAAAAACAACCATTATAGGAGTTAATATGTTAGAGAAAGTATATAAACAAATTGATATAAATAAAATTGAAGCTAATAAAAATCAACCCCGTAAAGTATTTGATGATAATAAAATTGAAGAATTAGCAATGTCAATTAAAGAAAATGGATTAATCCAGCCAATTATTGTTCGTAAATATAATCGAGGTTATCAAATAATTGCTGGTGAACGTCGTTTCCGAGCTTGTAAAGTAGCTGGATTAAAAGTAGTACCTTGTATTATTAAAGATATTGATGATGAAAAAGTAGATACATATTCTATTATTGAAAATATTCAGCGAGAAAATTTGTCGCCAATTGAAGAAGCTAATGCATATAAAACATTGATTGATACTTATAATATGAATCAAACAGAATTAGCAAATAAAGTTGGGAAAAAACAATCAACAATCGCTAATAAATTAAGGTTATTAAAATTATCTGATGATGTTAAGTTTGCTCTAAAGGAAAAACAAATAACCGAACGTCATGCTAGAGCTATGTTATCATTGGATAAAGAAGCTCAACAAAATGTATTAAAAGAGGTTTTAAAGAAGTCATTAAATGTAAAACAAACAGAATATTTAGTTAGTAACCCAATAAAAGAAAAACCAAAAGCGAAGAAGGGACCTCGTAAAGCAGTATCCCAAAATTTTAAAATTGCAATTAATACAATTAATCAAGCAACAGAACTAATTCAAAAATCAGGAATTGAAGTCATAAGTGAAACCCAAGAAGATGAAGAAGAATATATTATTACTTTAAGAGTAAAAAAATAAGATAAAATATGATGATGTGATATGATATCATCATATTTTATTTTGTCTAATAGGAATTTCGATTCGTTTAGGTAAAAATAAAAATACCCAACTATAAGGGTACATGTATTGACTGGATATTTTTATGTGGCCAAAAAAGTGTTAGAAATATTATTT
>JAETPY010000133.1 GCA_021770925.1 Erysipelotrichaceae bacterium
TACAAGAAGCTCAAGATATCTTAGCTAATGATAAGGCAACACAAAAAGAAGTAGATGGATCATTTGCAAGATTAGCAGCAGCTATGCATATGTTACAGTTCTATAAAGGTGATAAAACTGAATTAGAAGCATTAATTAATTCAACAAATGAATTAGTAGAAGGAAACTATACACCCGAATCATGGCAGACATTAGTGGATGCATTAGAAACAGCAAATGCAGTATTAGATAATGCAAATGCAATGCAGGAAGAAGTAGATGAAGCATATGATAAATTGCAGGCAGCAATAGCTGGTTTAGAAGAAGTAGAAGTAGTTGATAAAACATTCTTAGAAGCAATGATAAATAAAGTCTTAGGATTACAAGAAGATAAATATATTGAATCTACGTGGCAGGCAATGCAATCAGTATTAGATAAAGCACAAGACGTATTTGGAAATGAAGAAGCAACTCAGGAACAGGTAGACAGCGCATATGATGCATTGATAAGAGCATACTTAGACTTAAGATTAAAACCAAATAAAGACTTACTAGAAGATTTAATCAAACAGGCAAATGGATTAAACAAAGCAAGCTATAGTGCAAAAACATGGGAAAGCAAGTCAAGCAGAAGTAGATAAAGCAAAAGCAGTTTTAACAAAAGCATTTGAAGAATTAGAAGAAAAACCAGGAATTACAGCTGATAAAGAACCTGTAAAAGCAGGAGATACAACAGCAGGTGTAAAAACTGGTGATGAAACATCATTAGGAATGTTAATAAGTTTAGCTGGATTAAGTATTTTGGGATTGGCTTATAGTGAAATTAAAAGAAAATATTAATAAACAATAGTAAAGAAAAACCTCTTTGTAAAAATTTTTAGAGGATAGCTATAGTTAGAACAAAGAGGTTTTATTCCGATAAAAAAGTTATTTTATTTAAGTAGAATGATTATGAAATAATAAGTATATTGGAGGTATTATATAGATTAATTTAATAAAAATAAATCTATTATATTTTATTGAAGGAGAAATAAAAATGAAAAAATTAAAGCAAACTTTAAAGTTTATTTTAGTTATGACTATTGTTTTTACAGGGATACTGTCAAATGGCTTGTATGTTAAAGCAACAGGAAATCGAGTGAATTTTGCTTTAAATAAACCAGTTGTAGGAAGTTATCAAGACAGCCCAAGTCATTCTCCTGGTAATGTTGTTGATGGTGATTTATCAACACGTTGGGGAACTGATCCATATGGTACAAATCAATGGGTATGCGTTGATTTAGAAAAAAATTATATTTATGATGAATTTTATATTGCAAGTGAAAATAGTGATGCCCAGAAAATCAGACAATATAAAATTGAGGGTTCTAATGATAATAATGCATTTGAATTAATTTTCCAGTCTGATGATAATCAGTCTGGATATGATTTAGAACAGACAATTAAATTGAATGAAGCAGTGGATTATCGATATGTTAAAATCACAGTTGAAAAACTAATTAGTGGTGCTTATCCAAGTGTATCGTTAAGAGAATTTGGAATTATTGGTACTGAGGAAGAAAGAATAAGTGATGTTAAGGCTGCTTTATCAAAATTAAGTATTCCTAATAATATATACCGTAATTTTAAAATCCCATTGTATAATGAAGAATTAGGGGTGGACTTTTCTTGGAAAAGTGAAAGTGATGCAGTAATAATTAAAGATGACGTTGTAATGGTTAATAGCGATTCTAGTGAAAAAAAAGGAACGTTAATTGTAGAAGCTAGTAAGGATGGATATAGTCAAAGTGAAAGTTTTGCTTTTGAAGTTAAATCATTACAAAGTGGTGACTATAGTATTTATCCACTTGTACAACAAATGGATTATGGAAGTGATATTTTAAAAATAAATGATAAGTTAAATATTGTAGCGTCTTCTGGAATAGATGAAAATATTTCTAATTATTTAGTTAACTTATTCAAGGAATATCAAATTGAAGTTACTTTTAGTGATAAAAAAGATGATGATATATTAAATATTTGTTTAGGTATAAAAGATCAAGGTGATCAGGCTGATCAATATTTGGCAGGAAAAGTTGATGATAGTTCAATAGCAGGAATTGCAGAAGGATATATTTTAAAAGTATGTGCTCAAGATAATATTGTTGCTATTGTTGGAAATGACATTTCAGGAACATTTAATGGTGTTTTTACTTTAGAACAAATGATTGCTTCATCAAATGAAAGTTTAAAAGATGTAACTATTATTGATTCACCAGATACAAAATTTAGAGGAATTGTAGAAGGTTTTTATGGACAGTATACCCATAAAGAAAGATTAGACTTATTATCTTTCATGGGACCTCTTAAAATGAATACATATGTATATGGGGCAAAATCGGATGCATATCATCGTAATAAATGGCGTGATTTATATCCAGAAAATAATATTAATGAAATTGCGGAATTAGTAACTAGAGGTAAAGAGAATAATGTAGAATTAGTTTGGACAGCTCATGTTGGTGGAAATATTAACATGGGATCTCAAAGTGATTTTGATGCTTTAATAAATAAGTTCGATCAATTGTACAATATAGGAGTAAGACAATTCGGAATTTTTTATGATGATGCTTACACTGATAGTACATATTTAGTTGAATTTGTAAATAAAGTAAATCGTGAATATATTCATAAGCGTAAAGGTGTTAAAGATTTGATTATTTGTCCTGAACAATATTGTAAAACAAGGGTAAGTGGTAATTATTTAGATTTACTTGCTCAATTTGATCAAGATGTTCAAATTATGTGGACTGGAGATAGTGTTATTTCAGAAGTAAATCCTTCTATGATGGAATATATTGAATCAAAAATTAATCGACCAGCTTATATCTGGTGGAATTATCCAGTAAATGATTTAGGTATGGGAAGTCAATTATTAGTTGGACAAACAGTTGGATTAAGTAATGAAATGGATAAAATGAATGGATTGGTTTCTAATCCAATGTTACAAGCCCAGGCTTCTAAATTCTCATTATTTAGTATTGCAGATTATGGTTGGAATATTGCTGATTTTGATAAAGAAGAAAGCTGGAATAAAGCTGTTGAATATATTATTCCTGAAAAAGAATATGCAGAGGCATTTAAATTGTTTGCAGCTAATAATAATCAATCAGTTGCAGAACTGCAGGATATTGCAGTTGAATCAGATTATTTAATTGACTCACTTAATGTTTTTAGAGAAAAATATTATTCTGGCGAAAATATTGAAATAGAAGTAAATAATTTAATTGAAGAATTCAATAAAATTGAAGAAGCATGTTTATTATTGAATGAATATAAAGGAAATCCAGAATTAGTTAGTCAAATAAACCCATGGGTAAATAATTTGTTAAAAGTTGTAGAAGCTGGTCAGATGGTTTTAAATAATATACTTTATTTAAATACTCATGATATTAATGAAGCAGTTACAGTCGCAAATGTACATCAGAGCTTTTTAGAATGCCAAGATAAACTTGGTAGTATTGGTGGACAATGGTCTGGAAGAAGGGTACTGTTGCCATTTATTTATGAAATGCAGGATGCATTAGAAAATACTATTAATAATCAGATGAATGAGCAGACAGTATTAAGAACAGTTACTAATTATCGAAATGGCAGCTTTGTGATGATGGACTTAAATAAAATGATTGATGGAGACATAAATTCATATGTTACATTTGATCAAAAAGAGACTGATGGAAAATGGTTTGGGGTAGATTTAGGAACAATAACAAAGGTTAATAAATTAGAAATTTTGATAGGTAAGGATGCTCAGGATCAAGATGTATCAAATGATTATAAGATTCAAATTTCTAATAATGGTGTTCAATGGACTGATATTGAAACTACTAACAATAATAACAGAATAATGAACAGCAGTGATTTTTCGGCAAGATTTATTCGCTATTATGCTGAAACAGGATGTAATAAAAATGTAAAAGTACGTGAATTTAAAGTTAATCCAATTGATAAAGTTATATTTACTAATAGTAATAAATATCAAAAAATCGACGTTGTAGAAGATAAGAATATTGTAAAGATTAATCACATTGATAGTTTTATGCTAGCTAATGGGGAATATATAGGAATTCAATTTGAAAGAGCACAAGAATTCACAGATTTATTAACAAATGTTGAATTAAATGATTTGAAATTAGAATATTCAGTTAATAATCAAGATTGGTTACCATTTGATGGTGAAAAATTTGTGGCTAAATATGTTCGTTTAATAAATAAAACTGGTGAAGATTTCAATGGAAACTTTGAGTATTTAAAGACAGTTGGAGCAGAAATAGTAACTATTGAAGATCAAATAGAGGTTACAAAAAGTGATGATTTAGTTATTTGGTCAGGATCACCAAATGATATAGTCGATGGCAATCGTGATACACTAATTTGGACACGTGATCAAAAGATTGGTCAAAATTATGTGTTAGATTTAAAAAAAGAATATCTAATAAAAGATATCAACGTTGTTATGGTATCTGGTGATGTTATGGAAGCAGGAGTTGTTGAAATTTCATCTAACCAAACTGATTGGCAAGAGGTAGGATTAATTGGTGGTAAAACAGAAAATATAATTGTTTTAGAAAATAAAACAGCTCGTTATATTAAAGTTACAGTTACTAAAAATTCAAGTACCTGGTTAAAAATTAATGAAATTGAAATTAATCAATTAGTTACAGATACGCAAATTCCAATATTAGATAATAAACAGGCTGCAGCAGCTGTTGATAAGGATTTAACTACTAAATTTAGTGGTTCTAATAGTGCAGGAAAACTAGAATATAATAATGTTAATACATTAAATGCAACAACATTGAATATTTTAAAAGACAGCAAATCAAAAATTAAAATTGAAGGTCTATTTAATGGAGAGTGGAAAGAATTATTCCAGGGTAGTGATGCTTATATGAGTATTGATTTTGCTAAAATGGGCAGTGCTGAAAGATTTATAATTAGCTGGGAAGATGGAAATAATCCGGTGTTTTATGAAATAGCAGCATCTGCTAAAGAGATATCTTTAAATAAAGATGCTTTAACAGCTCTAATTAATGAGGCAAAAAAACTTCAAGAAAGTAATTATGAAGAAAATAGCTGGGCTGTATTAACCGTGACATTACAAGAAGCAATTGAAATTTTAGAGAATGCTACAACTCAAAAAGCAATTGATTTAGCTGTTGTTCAATTGCAAGAAGCAATTGATAATCTAGTATTAGTAAATGAACAAACAGATAAATTAGCTTTACAAATTGCTATCGAAATGGCTGGAAATGCTGATTTAGAAAAAGTCGTACCAGCTGTAGTTAAAGAATTCAATGAAGTTTTAGCAAATGCTAAAGATGTATTTGATAATGCAAGTGCTACTCAGGATGAAGTAGATAATGCGTTTAATCGTCTAGCTAATGTAATGCAGATGTTAGAATTCTATCAAGGAGATAAAACAGCATT
>JAETPY010000134.1 GCA_021770925.1 Erysipelotrichaceae bacterium
ATGAATGAAGCATTAAATGATGCAAAAGCAGTATTAAATGATCCAGAAGCAAGTCAGGCAGAAGTAGACAATGCAAAAGATGTTTTAACAAAAGCTGTAGCCGGATTACAGGCAGTAGATAATACTGTAAAACCAGGAGATACAACAAGTATCAAAACAGGTGATACAGCAGCATTTACATTATTTGCAGGAATGATGTTTGTATCATTATCATTTGTTTGTTTCTTCAAAAAGAAAGAGAATTAATAGGTTTTTAAGAAATATTTAAGGGAATAGTCTGAAAAGACTACTCCCTTTTTTGCTGGCTGTTAAAACATTATGAATATTGTATATTTGATAGTTGAATCATATTTAGATAAATTGGAAAGAAGAATAAAATTATGATGATTAAAAGGATATATAAAGAGTGTACTTTTATTTTAAAGCGTTAACGTAGAATGTTTTTTATTATTTATAGTTAATAATAAGATATGACTGGATAATTTTAATATTAGAAGGATAATGTAAGTAAATTATTTTATAAGATAATGACTGGTATACATTTATTTGTTTTTGGTTTATAATAAGCAAAGAGGTGTAATATGAAAAGATGGATTAAATTAATTATTGTTACAATTTTATGTTTTGGTTTTGCTGGTTGTCAAAAGAAGGATAAGAATGTTTATACTGAAACATATACATTAAAGTATTTTTATGTTGAGGGATGTTCGAATTGTGAATATGTTACTAAAAATGTTTTACCGTTGATTGAAGAAGAATTTGGTAATCATATGAAAATAGTTAAATATGATATGGACGATCGAGAAACTGTTGAGGAAGTAAAAAAAGCATATGATGATGTTGTTGATAACATTATTGATTTTAACCAGGATGATTATGGTTTTGGACCGTTTTTAGTATTGGATGGTTATTATGCACAACTTGGCGTTGATGATGCTGATCAGTTTTTAGATAATTTAATTACTGCTGTTAATGATGGAAAATTGGGTGAACCTAATGGTAGTGATACATATTATTATTTTCAAGATGGTAAAATAAAGGAGGAATAAAATGTCAACACCACATAATCAAGCTTCAGCAGGAGAAATTGCAAAAACTGTTTTAATGCCGGGCGATCCACTTAGGGCAAAGTTTTTAGCTGAAAAGTATTTAAAAAATGTAAAACAATTTAATAGTGTTAGAAATATGTTTGGATATACTGGAACATATAAAGGAAAAGAAGTGTCTATTATGGGCTCAGGTATGGGAATGCCATCGATTGGAATTTATAGCTATGAATTGTTTAGTCAATATGGTGTAGAAAATATTATCAGAATTGGTTCATGCGGCTCTTTTAAAAAGGAAGTGCATTTACGTGATATCATCTTTGTTCAAGGGTGTTGTACAGATTCTAATTTTGCACATCAGTATGAATTACCAGGTATTTATTGTGCTATTAGTGATTATAGTTTGTTGGAAAAAGCAGTTGATACAGCTAAAGAAAAGAATGTCAGCTATCATGTGGGAAATGTTTTATCATCAGATATTTTTTATCATGCTGATCAAGGAACAGTTGAAAAATGGGCTTCTATGGGATGTTTAGGGGTTGAAATGGAATCATATGCATTATTTGCAACAGCAGCATATTTAAATAAGAGAGCTTTAACTTTATTAACTGTTTCTGATTCATTAGTATCTAATGAAAAAACTAGTTCTGATGAGCGTGAAAAAACCTTTACAGCAATGATGGAAATAGCATTGGAGATTGCCTGATGAAACAGAAATTTGCTTTTTTTGATTTTGATGATACATTAATTCATGGGGATTCAGGTAGAGCTTTATTAAAGTATTATTTAAAAAGACATCCTTTAGCAGCCTATCGACTGCTAAAAATTGCAGTTTTATTTTTGCTGTATTTGATTGGGATTGTAAAATTTCAAACAGTTAAATCATCGTGGCTATTTCCAATGGATTATTTAAATGATCAGGAATTAAAGGGATTTTATCAAAAGTGTTTGATTCCTAAATATTATTTAAATGTTGTGACAGAATTAAAAAATAAAAAACAGCAGGGCTATATAGTGTATATTTGTTCAGCTTCAATTGAGGGATATTTGCGTTTTTGTGATTTGCCGGTAGATGGAATTTTAGGAACTAAAACAGAGATCGTTAATGGTAAATACACAAGTAAAATGATTGGCAAAAATTGTAAAAATGAAGAAAAAGTAATTCGTTTGAATGAGATTATTAAGCAGCTGAATTTTGAAATTGATTATGAGAATTCATTTGCTTATTCAGATTCTGTACATGATATTCCAATGTTGAAAATGGTAAAGAATAGGATAAAAATAAATAAAAAAAATGGAGAAATGACCCCATTTATTATTGAAGAGTAGGAAATTGCTCTTTATTTTGTGTCTAAATCTATAAAAAGTAACATGATATTGATAATACCAGCAATACCCACTAATATATAGATCAACATTGACAGAAAACTATCAACACCAAATAATGAATCAACCAGGTTGAAATTAAATAAACCAATCAACCCCCAGTTTATAGCACCAATAATTGTTAATACTAAGGAAATTTTTTGTATTATATTCATTATTTTCATCCTCCTTATTAAAGTGTATCCAAGATAAATAACTTTATACATAATATTAAAATTTAAACATATTTATTATTGGGGGTGTAATTTTGAAAAAGATATATATTGGTATTGCAGTTGCTGTTGCATTGGTTGTGGCATCATTAATATTTTTTAAATTTAAAGATAGCTCTTTAGACAAAACGGTTGAAAAAGTAAAAGCTTATGATAAATATACGCTTACATGTAATATGGAAATGGTAGAAAACGATGAATTAAAAAGTTATTTAGTCAATGTGAGTTATTTTAAGGAAAAGAAGGATGAGTATTATAAGGTAGAACTTTATGATAAATCATTAAATCAATCCCAAATTATTGTAAAGAATCTTGATGGGGTATTTGTTTTGACCCCAACATTAAATCAAATTTTTAAATTTCAAAGTGAATGGCCTAATAATTCCCCTAAACCATATATTTATCAATCTTTAATTGAATTATTAGAAAAAGGTGAGGTAGAAAAAATTAAATCTGGCTATCAAGTAAAGTGTCAAGTTACTTATCCTAATGATTCAAGAATAGTTAGTCAAGAAATGATCTTTGATAAAGAATTAGCACCTAAGCAGGTTACTGTATTAGATAAAGATGATGCCGAAATTATTACTGCTAATTTCACGGACTTTAAAACAGATGTCAAATTAAATAAAGATGGTTTTGATGAAAAAAAGGTTCTTGAAAAAAGTACAAGTGAATATTCAAATGTATCTAGCGAACTGCCTTTGTATCCAATTGCCCTGATGGGAAGTTCTTTAAATAGTGAAAAAGTATCAACTATTGATGGAACAGTTAATCATATCCTTAAATTTACAGGAGATAAAAACTTTACAGTTATAGAAACACCAGTAGCAGCAACTGACGAGGTTAATATTGAAGAAATCAGCGGCGAGGTTATTGATCTTGTTGATGGTGTAGCATTTTATAATGAAGGACAATTAACAATGATGAAATCAGGTGTTTTATGTAAAGTGTATTCAGATGATTTAAGTAAAGATGAAATGGTTAGTGTTATTAGTAGTATGCAAACTTCTAGTTTGAAATAGAGGCTTAGCCTCTATCTACATAATTATTAAAATAATTTAGGAGTTAATTGAAATATTATAATGATTGGATTATACTATGACAGTATGGAGGGTTTGTATGAGTTTACATCGTGATACATATGCTATAATTAATTTAAAGTATTTAAAAGAGAATATAGAGACAGCTTATAAAAAATTTAAACGTCCTTTAATGGCTGTAATTAAAGCGGATGCTTATGGACATGGGTATAAAGAGGTTGCTAGTTATATCAAGGATATAGATTATATTGAAATGTTTGCTGTAGCAACATTGTCTGAAGCAATTGAACTTAGAGAATTAGGAATAAAAAAAGGAATTTTGATCTTAGGAGCTGTTCCAACTACTAAAAAGGAAATTGAATTGGCAATTAGTTATGATATCTCTTTAACAATGATTTCTTTAGATTATATGCATCATTTACAAACATTAATCACTGATCACCCTTTAAAGATTCATATAAAATTAGATACAGGGATGCATCGAATTGGTTTAACAAGTAAAGAAGAATTAGAAGAAATGTTAAAAACAATTGATCGTGATAAATTTATTTTGGAAGGGATTTTTACTCATTATGCTACAGCTGATGGAGAAATAGAGGCTTTTGAAAAACAGCGGAAATTATTCTATAGTTTGGTTAATCATTATGAATTTAAATATATTCATTGTTGTAACAGCGCAGCAATGACTTATCATCATGATACAGGCTCTAATTTAGGAAGAATTGGAATTGTTATGTATGGAATTGATCCTGCTGGTAATGAATCAAACGAATATAAACAGGTTATGTCACTTTATTCAAAGGTTTCGATGGTTAAAAAAATTAAGGCTGGAGATCGAGTGGGTTATGGTTTGACATATACAGCTAATCAGGATGAATATATAGCAACCTTACCAGTTGGTTACGCAGATGGGATAATTAGAAAAAATCAGGGCCGAAAGGTTTATATTAATGGATCTTATTTTGAAATTGTAGGCAGAATATGTATGGATCAGATGATGGTTAGGGTTGATGAGCGGATAAAAGCAGGCGATAAAGTAGAAATTTTTGGGGATCATATTAGCCTGGCTAGTATGGCTAAAGATTTAGAAACAATCCCTTATGAAATAATATGTTTGATTTCAAAAAGGGTAGAACGTTTATATATAAAATAAAGAGGCTGTAACGAGTTAATGACTCATTTCGGTTTCAAAAAAACGAAAAAAAAAAACACGGGTAACCGTGTTTTTTGGTATAATGTTAGTTATGAATACAACACTACACACAAAAAATTATAACGCATATCAACCGAATATGCTACTGGATTTTTCATTATC
>JAETPY010000135.1 GCA_021770925.1 Erysipelotrichaceae bacterium
TCTCCCTGGTTCGAATCCAGGTACCCCAGCCAATATGACCCGCTAGCTCAGCCGGTAGAGCATCTGACTTTTAATCAGAGGGTCAGGCGTTCGAATCGCCTGCGGGTCACCATTTTGAATATTTGCCCAGGTGGCGAAACTGGTAGACGCACAGGACTTAAAATCCTGCGGACCTTAAAATCCGTGCCGGTTCGATTCCGGCCCTGGGCACCATTTCTCGCGGGTGTAGTTCAATGGTAGAACTTCAGCCTTCCAAGCTGACTACGTGGGTTCGATTCCCATCACCCGCTCCATTTACAAACAGCTTACAAACTGAGGTTTGTAAGTTTTTATTTTATATAAAAAGTTAAAGTTCTCTTTCTATGAAGGAGAACTTTTTGAAGGATAATGAATGGATGTTGAAATGGTAGATATTCTCTTTTTAAATAAGAGAATATTTTTGTGTTTTGGTGATATTTTATTTAATAGTTATACTTTGATGTAAATATGATGCAATTAAGTAGTATAATTATAGAGGTGATTATTTATGAATAAAATTTTAATTATTGAAGATGAAAAGGCGATTAATGAATTGATAAGGATAAGTTTAAGTGATGCCGGATATCAGTGCAAATGCGCTTTTGATGGAATGCAGGGAGCGGATTTGATTGAAAAAGAGCCTTTTGATTTAATATTACTGGATATTATGTTACCAAAGATTGATGGGTATGAATTGATGGAATATATACACCCGCTAAATATACCGGTTATTTTTTTGACTGCGAAAGCAGATGTAAAAGATCGAGTTAAAGGACTTAAAATGGGAGCAGAAGATTACATAGTTAAACCGTTTGAAATTATAGAGCTTTTAGCTAGAGTGGAAACTGTGCTTAGAAGATTTGAAAAAGTATCACATCGTCTATCGGTTTATGATGTTAGTGTAGATACTTTATCGCGGGTTGTAAAAAAGGGAGATCAAGTTATTAATTTAACAGTTAAAGAGTATGAATTGCTGTTACTTTTTTTACGGAATAAAAATATTGCTTTATTTAGGGATCGGATTTATGAATTGGTTTGGCAGGAAAGTTATCGCGGAGATAGTCGAACTGTTGATTTGCATGTGCAACGAATGCGTAAAAAAATTGGATTAGAGGATAAGATAGTTTCAGTGTACAAAATAGGTTATCGCCTGGAGGTTGACGAGTGAAATTTTTTTGGAAATTATATTTAACGATTATGTTGATGGTTATTTCCTGTTTTAGTGCAGGGGGATATATGTTAATTGAATCGGGATTTAAATCTTCGTTGCGACGAGAAATTGAGACGGCGTATCAGGAAAATGATATTCTTTATTCGTCTTTTGTAAAGGAATTATTATCATCGTTTGATGGATATAGTACAAATGATATTTTTAATGAAATGTATGATATAAATGATGTTTCTAGTGCCCGTACTGCTGAAAAGCTTAAAATTATTCATGAATCTGTTGCGACGTTAACGATTCAGAGTTTTAATGGTACGATATCTTTTTGCTTGCGTGATAAAGATGGTCAGATGATATATCAAAATGGTGGTTTTTCTGATGATTCTAGTTTGGTGAAAAAAGTAAAATCTGGAACTAGAGGATATAAAATAGTAGAAAATAGTGATAAATATAAAGTTCACGTATTAAGGAAGCTGGATATTGAGGAGGAAGGTATTTTTCTTGAAAATTCACGAGATATCTCATCTTTATTTAAAAACAGAAAAGAACAGTATCAAAGCTTTTTGTACTGTATTGGGTTTCTTTCGTTAGTTGGGACAGGAGCTATTTTTATTGTAACAAGATGGCTGGTAAAGCCGATTAAAAAGTTATCGCAGGCAACTAAACAGATTACAACAGATGGTTTAGGGAAAGAAATAATTGTTCGTAGTAATGATGAAATTGGTCAATTAACAAGAGATTTTAATACAATGTCGAAACGTTTGATGGTATCGATGGATAAATTACAGGATGCTTTAAATCGGCAGGAAATATTTGTTGGAAACTTTGCTCATGAATTGAAAACACCATTAACTTCAATGATTGGTTATGGAGATATGCTTAGAAGCAAAAGACTTAGTGAGGAACAAATTGTAAGTTATGCTAATTTAATTGTTGAAGAGGGTAAACGCCTTGAAGTGATGTCGATGAAATTGATGGAACTGATTGTGTTAAAAAAACAAGATTTTGTTTTGGATGAAATCGATGCTAAGGAGTTTTTTGCGGAAATTGTGGCTGTTATTGCACCAATTATGGAAAGTGCAAAGGTCGAATTTAAGGTTTTGGCTGAAGATGGATATATAATTGGCGAGCCGGATTTGCTGAAAACGGTATGTTTAAACCTGCTTGATAATGCTCGAAAAGCGATAGAAGATAATGGAGCAGTTGAGTTTTTAGGAATAAATGATAATGATGGTTATCGTATTGTGGTTAAGGATAACGGATGTGGGATCGATGCTAAAGAAATTGATAAAATCAAAGAGGCTTTTTATATGGTCGATAAATCACGTTCACGCAGTGCTGGTGGAGCTGGATTAGGGTTAGCTATATGTGATCAAATTATTGAAATGCATCATGGTAAAATGGTAATTGAAAGTGTTAAAGGACAGGGAACGGAAATTAGTGTTTTACTTAAAGGTGGTGATATTGATGAAAAAGCTTAAAGTTTTTTTTGTGGTGATAATAGCAATGGGATTATTGGTCGTCGTTGCTTTTGCGCCAGTCATGTTGTCTAAATGGAATGATAATAGAATATTAGCAGAAGTTGTAGTAGAAAAGATAAAGGCAAATGATGTTTCAATGACCCATACAAGTAAGCTGAGTACAAAGGAAAAGATAGAGCTGCTTTGTGATTATAATTATGAAACTCAAAATTTTGTAATTGTTAGTCAACGTCAAACAAAATCTAAAGCTGATTTTGAAAAGACAAAAGAAGGTGTTGTAAAAGAAATGGAAAAATTACAAAATTTAAAAATAATGCCCGAATTTAATTTTAGTGAAGATTATGAAGAATATACCTGGGAAACAGTAACATATGCTAAAGCAACCGATCCTGAAAGTTGTGTTGTTGTAATGCAGATGGATTTTTATAATGAAGAAAATACTTTGAATATTTGGATTGATGGAAATGATTATACTATCTATCGATGCAATTATTATGGAAAAAATATAGCTAATTTTGAATCAATCAATATTTATGATGAAAATATTCAAAATAATTATGGAATTGAGTATTTAGGGTTATCAGAAGATGAAATGAGTAAATACTGTTTTGCAACTGCTGGTAAAAAAATGATAGCTATTGGAATTGTTAATTGATGATGCAGGTTTGATGCTAAAATGTAGCGAGTTTTATGCTGGGCTCCTATATGCTTTTTAATATAGGAGGCATAGATATGAAAAAGAAAATAATAGTTATTTTATTGCTCAGTGGTATTTATATCTTGGGGTTAAATTTTTTGATTGAACAAAAAAAAGTTAGAAGTCAGGTTTTAAGGCCAAGTGTTGTAAAAGAGGAAAAGGAGCTGCGAGATGAATTGTTAATGCTGGTTAATTATAAAAATAAAATTCCTGAAGATTGGGAAATTAATTTGATACCTTTGAATGATCAACAGTCAATAGATCGACGTGCTTATCAAGCACTGCAGGATATGTTAAATGATGCTAAAAAAGCTGGATTAGAAATACTGGTTTGTTCTTCCTATCGTACATATGATAAGCAAAAAGAGCTTTTTGTAAATAAGGTGAAAGATTATTTAAGGGAAGGTTATTCGTATAATGAGGCACAAGAGGCTGCAAGTATGTGGGTGGCTAAACCTAATACTAGTGAACATCAGCTGGGGCTTGCGGTTGATTTGGTTTCTAAAGATAATCAGCGCTTAGATAGTAGTCAGGAAAAGACTGAAGAACAACAATGGCTTATTAAAAACTGCTGGCGTTATGGTTTTATTTTACGTTATCCAGCAGATAAAAGCAGTATAACAAAAATTGGTTATGAGCCATGGCATTATCGTTATGTGGGAAGTGATCATGCTAAAAAGATTATGGAACAGGGTGTATGTTTAGAAGAATATGTGGATAATTTATTAAATGGCTAAAAGTTTATATAAAATTCATTTCTGTGTATAATATTATATACGTGAGGTGAAAAAATGACTAAAAGATTTGAGTTTGATGATAATGATTTAGAAGAAAGTTTTGCGATAGAACCAGAAGAATCAAATGAAAGTGATTTTGAAGAGGAACCAGCAGGTAAAAAACGTCAAAAAACTAAAAAAAAGAAAGTAACAAAGACGAAGCGAAAAACTAAGACAAAAGTAAAAAAAGAAAAAGAAGGGCGTTCGGTTTTTGTGACGATAGTATTATTTTTATTAATTTTAATTATTATTGCTGGAATTTGTGTCGGTGCCTATTTTGCGTATGAGTACTATCAAGATCAGCAAAATCAGATAGATAATCTTCAAGAACAGCTAAATGATTCAAAAAAAGAAAATAATAATTTAAAAGAAAAAGAAAAACCGAAAAAAGATACAAATGAAAATGATAATCAGACTTCTGATGAAGATAAAATTGATGAACCTAATGAAGATTTACCAACTGACAATTCACCGGCTGATGATTCATCAGAAAACGATAATAGTCAGGTTGAGGAAAATGAATAAAACGTCATCATATTGACGTTTTTTCCTGCTGTTTTTTTATAGTGTGAAAAAAATTTAAAAAATAGTAAAAAAGACTTGCAATAATTAATATTAAATGTTATTATAGACGAGCAGTAGTCATTAAGACCTCTGTTAAAAATAAGTAATGCGGGTGTAGTTCAATGGTAGAACTTCAGCCTTCCAAGCTGACTACGTGGGTTCGATTCCCATCACCCGCTCCATTGCTTGAATAGCTCAGTTGGTAGAGCAATCGGCTGTTA
>JAETPY010000136.1 GCA_021770925.1 Erysipelotrichaceae bacterium
ATTGGTAAGGTTTCATGCTGACCGCCAAAATGCTTTATTCGTCTTGCCAATTTATCACCCCTTTGGTGCAATATAACCTAAATATTATATTGCATTTATATTTTCTCTCTAATCCCATATGTACCAACGGATTAGAGAGATTTTTTTATTAAAATAGTTTTTATGATTTTCTATCCTCTAAAAATGCTAAGAATCCATAAAAGAAGGCTAACACTAATGCTAATTTAGATTGCGGTTTTATTAAGAACAGCATCAGCTCAGTAGCAGCTATTGTTAAAAATATTTTTTTCATTAATTGTTGTTACTCTCCTTCAATCATTTTTCTAATATTTTCAACTGCATCATCTTCGATTGCTTTAATTTCAGTTGTCATTGCCGTAATTTTTTTACTGTGCTTATTTTCAGCGATGTATCCTAAACAAATTAATGTATTAAAGATTTCCTGAGCATAATCCCTTATTTTCTGCAGTCTTTGCAGATTATTAAATTCTTCATAAGTTATCTTCATTTTGCTACTCCTTTTAATCAAGCCATTTATTATCTGCTGCTATGAATCCAATCACTGAACCTATCGTTAAAATTGTCCAGATTATTCTAAATATGACTAATGATGTGTCTTCACTGGTTAAACTTTCTACAGCATCATTTATTTTTTTATTTTTATAAAATTTTGAATTATCTTCGATTGTATTATTTTTGAATGAAGTAAAAATGGTACCTTTATACTTTGTCTTTAAAATATAATATTTATATCTTATTGTTCCAGATTCATGAATTGTCTTTAAATATCTGCTTTCAGGCATATCTATCTTATTATAAGGAAACACATGATCATAAAATTTAATTTTTTTACTATGTTTAGATTCCCGGCTTACAGTATCCCACGTCCAATATGTTTCGGTTCGACATGTTCTGTTTTTGCCGCTCCCACTACAAACCGTTCTAGTATGCATAGTGTAATGTTGTTCTACTTTTTCGATGTACATATATTTGTCACCAATTTCCGGATATGTAACAGTATCAACAGCTTCTAATGTAGAATATGCAAATGCATCCCCAACATTGGTATTGATACCATATTCAAACATTTCTTTATCTGTTACTTTCAAAGCACTTAAATACTGATCATCTTTATCTATTTTTGATTGCTCCATTGCTCCGTTTATTAACAAACCGACAAAAATCATTACAGCAAGTATTGTGATACAGAAAATCAATTCTCTGGCCTTTATCTCTATACCATTAATGGAAAATGCTTTCTTGTCCCATTTCATTTTATTCACCGAATAAATCTTGCGGAGCATCACTTGAAGCACTGTATTCTAAATATTTAAATTCTTTTTTTTCATATCCCACTAGCGATAAAAAGAATCTTTGCGGGAATTTCTTTACATAACGGTTATATGACTCAACAGATGAATTGTGATTTTTTCTATGCTGTGCTATTAAATTCTCTGTTGTTGACAGTTCGGTCATAAACTGTTGATAATTTTTATCAGCTTTTAAATCCGGGTATGCCTCAGCTGTTGCTTTAATCATTGTATTTACATTCTCAATTTCATCAGTGTTGCTCCGTGTTTCGGCTATTTCCTTTAGTGTTTCAGCTTCGTGCTGATCATAATTTTTGACACAGTCAGCAAGATTATAAACAAGATCGATTCTTCGCTTTTCTTGAACATTTATATCTGATAAAGTTTTCGATACTTTTTCCTCATATCCTATTGCTGTATTCGCTGTAGTCTGTATCCAGATAAAGCAGCATATAATTACCGAAATAACCCCTCCTACAATTAATAATAATGTTTTACTGTTTTCTTTAATGCTTTTCATTTTCTCTCAACCTTTCTTTTTTTTTAATATTCAAATCCACCAAAATAATAATGATCTTTGTAGATAGTAACTCTTGTAATTTTCTTCTTTTTAAATATCTTTCTAAACTGTTTTACTGCCTTTTTATAGGCTGTTTCCCTTGTTTCTGCATAAATAACTAAGGGCAGTACAATTACCTCACTTTCTATGTAAATGTTGTATTTAAACATCTTCTACAACGTAATACTTACCTTCCAAAACACCATTGTGGCACAACCATACAGGTAAATAGATTGGCTTTATTTTCAACAGCTTACTAAGCTCATCACTCCATATAGAACCGCACACATTTGTAACATCATTAATATCCAACAATAGATACTTAACTGGCGGTTTTGGCATAAATATCATCCCTTTCTAAGCATCTTCATTTTGTTTTAAAATACTGCTTTTTAAGTTAAATTTTCTTCTCCACCCTTCAACAAAATCTAAAACCTCATTAACAGCAGTGCAGTTATTTTTTCCTCGAAGCTGCTTTATTTCATTTTTACTTGACAGTTCTAATGTGTAAAACGGACTGTTTACATCATCACGCTTTCTAATAAGAAATATACTGGTTTCTCCACTGGCATACCTTTTATCATATGTCCTTACGCAGTGATTAAGTTTTGCACTTTCATTTATTAGATCAGCGATTGAATTCGCTGGTGTAATAACAAAATCATCATCAGCAAATCTATATTTAGATAACTCGTTGCTTACCCTTTCTCTAATCATCAGGTCATCTTTAGCAGATTTTTTTGTCTCAATCTGTATCATTAATCTGTCGTGAGCTTCTCCTATGTTATCCGGATACCTGTTGCTGTGATTCATCGGAAGTCCTAGTTCTTCACAGAATCTGTAATAATCTTTTATTATGTACAAAGAAGTACCCTGCATTTTAAAATAGTCAAGTGCATAAACACTTATATTAATATCCGCATATTTAATTTTTGATATTTCGATAAGTTTTAACAGTTCATTAAAATCACTGCGGTCCTCTATCTTAAATTTATATATCAGATCTCTATACTTTTTGAATTCCTTTAGCGGGATATGCAGCTTTTTCAAACGCTCGATATCACATTTTTTAATGCCCAGAATCTCAGTTCCTTTTTTAGACCATCTTAGTACCCTTAAATCGTCCTTGAGAAGATAAGACAAGCCTATTTTTGATATCATTTCAACCTCCGGATGTTTATCATAAATGGACAGATATTCAAACAGTTCATCAATGCTGTAAACACTGTATTCAAATCCACTGTATTTATAAACAGAATTTTCAAGCAGTGAAGCCAGTTCACCGGCAGACGTATGTATAAAATAGTTGCTCCTTTTCCAGCGCTGTCCATAATACATGCTGCCTTCTGTACTTACATCAAAAGTCCCAATCTTATGAATCTGCCATTCATTATTGTTTCGATAATCGAAAGGATATGAGTAATCATATGTCCAGCATTTGATTCCACCACCCATAGAAGCATAAAGTCTCCGTGTTAGCTGGTAGCTGCATCCAGACAGTTGCCTTTTAACCTCAAATATATCTGTAACTTTCTCTTTATGTAGCCATCTTTGCGAAATATAAAAGGTACGGCATATAATCCGATTTTTCCATTTTTCATAAACTGCAACGTAGAATCCGTAAACTTCAGTATCTTTTTTTGGGCGTTTCCAGGATGGATCATCATCACTTATCATATATTCTTTAAAATCCGTGGCCTTGTACTGTTTTAATTTCAATTTTGACAGTCTGTTTAGTAATTTGTCACTTTCACTTAATTTATTTGCCATATAATCAACCTAATCGAAGAGTGACATCTGTGCTCTTTCCATATCCTCTTTATGTTTTTTAGCTGCTTTTTTTAACTCTTCTCTCTTCTGTTTTTTTACTTTTTCTTCCTCCCGGATTTTTTCAAGTTCAGCCTTTACCTTTTGGTTGACAATTGCATCAATATCTTTTACATGCTCCTTAACATCTTGTTTCTTTGGCATTAATCTTGACAGTTCCGCACTGCCGTCTGCATTGGTAGTAAAATTCTTCTTTCCAATTTCAAGATTATCTTCATCAAAATAGTGAACAGCAAGTGAGTATATTTCATCATCTTCACCGGCAGCATAACCAGTAACGCCCTCTTTTACGCTCCGCTTTGATATCTCAATTAAAATATAATCAAAACACTCCTTTAAACTCTTATTTTGATTATTCAATTTATCCTCTAAATCGTTTCTTGATAAAAGATAATTACCTATTTTTTTTATCCATGGATTTTGAGAAGAATCCATTTCCGCTTTGATTTTATCCATAAAATCCCTCCTTTTTCCTAAAAATGGTGCAAATAAAAACAGTACCCTAAAAACACTGTTAAAAACCTATATATTTTTTATTATCCCGACAATAAAATCGAGAATGATACCAGAAGCTCCTGCAGCTATAAAACCTACCAAAATAATAATTAAAACAATTGTATAAAAGCCTCTGGCATTAAGTCTGTTAATGTACTTTTCCATTTTCGATATTCTTTGACACACTCCTTTTTATAGTCTATAATTAACGTGGTTTCATTGATTAGCTGCTACTGGACATAGCAGCTTTTTTCACGTGTTTTTCATGTGCTGTTACTGCTTCAACATAATTACTCATGCGTTCGCCACGATATTCCTTTTGAAAATCTAGGATTTCTTCTTGGCTAAATTTCCAACCTTTTCCTAAAAGAATCGGATTAAGCAAGCCTAAATCAATAAAAATGTTTAGCTGTTTAGTAGAAATTCCTAAATCTGTCTTAACCTGCTCGAATGTAAGCATTGCTGTTGGTCTCATTTATATCACCCTTTTTTTAATTTATTAATCTCATTAATTGTAAAATCACACGTTTTGCGAAATTTATCTTCAATATCCAATAAATGCCTTACCAATAACAAATGTGTT
>JAETPY010000137.1 GCA_021770925.1 Erysipelotrichaceae bacterium
CTTTAGCTTAGCTATTTCCTGGGCAATATACACAACATTTGCAGGCTCATTTAACTTTCCCCTAAATGGATGAGGTGTTAAATAAGGACAGTCAGTTTCAATTAATAAATTCTCTATGTTAATATTCGCTGCCACATCTTTTGGAACTCTGGCATTCTTAAATGTCACTGGACCCGCTAGAGAGATATAAAATCCAAGTTCTATAAATCTTTCCGCCATTTCAACAGAACCACTATAACAATGCATTATTCCATGATGTCCATTCCGTTTTAACACTTCGTAAGTATCTTCATAAGCATCTCGACAATGGATAACAACCGGCTTATGATGATTTTTAGCTAAATCCATCTGCCATTGAAAAACTTTCATTTGCTGATCCTTGGAAACAGTATCCCAATAATAGTCTAGACCGATTTCACCAAGTGCTACAACGCAAGGTTCTTCTAAGTACTTATCGATTATGTCTATTTGATCTTTTGTTGTGTTTAAGCAGTCATTCGGTCCAATGCCAACTGCCGCATATATGAACTCATATTGTTTAGCTAATTGAATTGCAACCTGAGACGACTTTAAGTCATAACCTACAACAACCATATTATTAACGTTGTTTGCAAGGGCATTTTGAATAAACATATCGTGATCTTCATATAAATCGTCACTATTTAAATGACAATGAGTATCAAAGTACATAAATTTCACCTCTGCTGTATATTAACAAAATCAATTACATTTGTCAAATATCTAAAATCATTATTTAATTTGCATGATAAAATAACGTGTTAATATCGATATATTTTTATTAAGCCATACTTTTTTATACACCTTTTTACATACAAATTTAGACAAAAGATAAATTCATTAGAATAAATACAGTACTTTTGTAAATTGAGAAAGAAAATCACTAAAATGATTTTACATATAAATATTTAACAAAATAATTATTTTTATACTATTTTATCAAACTATCTTTGATAAATAAAAAAAGAGCATAAAATCTCTTATGACTCCTTTTCAATTTCATCAACAAACAATTTTGTAATAATTTGTGGTCTTGTTATTATTGACCCAACTACCACACTATAACATCCTAATTCCAAAGCACGTTTAGCTTTAGATGGTGTATTTAAATTTCCCTCCCCAATAACTGGATGTTTGACCTCTTTAATAATTTTCCTAATAATTTCAAAATCATTTTCCTCTATTTTATCGCCTTTACTTTGAGGTGTATAACCAACTAAAGTTGTTCCTATAAAATCAAAACCAATTTTATCAGCATGAACAGCTTCAGCTACAGTAGAACAATCTGCCATAAACATTTGCTGAGGATATTTATTTTTTACTTTTTGAAAAAATTCATCTAGTGATTCATTATCTAAGCGTTTAGAAAAAGTAGCATCCATCGCAATGATATCTACGCCTTCCTTTACTAGATCATCAACTTCCTTCATCGTTGGTGTAATATAAACTGAAGTTCCATGATAATCTTTTTTTATAATGCCTATAATTGGTAAATCTACTACTTTTTTGATTTCATGAATATCACTAATGCTATTAGCTCTAATTCCTTTAGCACCTCCCATTTTAGCAGCTAATGCCATTCTTGACATAATAAACGATGAATGTAGTGGTTCATTTTCTAAAGCCTGGCAAGAAACTATTAAACTATTTTTGATTTCTTTCATACTTTCCTCCTATAATCCATAATTATATTAATAATTATAATCCATAAACAATATCTCTACTATCATAAAATTTTTAAATTTTATTTACTTTATTATTCTTGTCAACATTATTGCCAATAATTAGTTTTTCTATATTTTACTAATTAAAAAATATTTATATTTCCAGCATGAAATAATTTTAAGAAACTTTCCATTATATTCAATAAATTTATACCTAAGTGTAAAGAAATTTGTATTCGTTTTCATTAATAGCAATTATATAATTCTTTCAGAAAAGCTAGAGGTGAGTAATTTGGAAACAGAAAAAATTAAAAAAATATTAATCGAAAGCAAAAAATACTATATGACATTTATCTTTATTGATGAAATTCTTTCACTTTTAAAAAAAGAAATAGATCATAAAAATTTTTATGTACAAAATCCGTCGCAGAAATGGCAATTAGTTTACATTGAGGAAAATATATTTTTAGCATTATATCCAATATCTAATAATGATATAAAAAGTGAATTTTATTTTAAAAAAAGTTTTCGCAATTTTTTAAACACGATAAAAGAACCCCAAAAACAGGTTCGTGGCTGGATGATTGGAAAAGTAAATTCAAATGAAATTTTTGATACTTACAATCAATTATATCCCCATTTTATTAAGCGTTTTTTTGAAAAACCAGGTATAATAGATATCCCTTTCAACAACGAAAAATCTGTTAAAGAGCAGTTCCCCTATAAATTTATCTCACTTTTTACAAAACCAAACAATAGTGATAAATTTAAAAAGGAATTTTATCACATGGAAATAAAAAAAGAAACTAAAAATTATATTCAATGTCTATCTCTTATGATCATGTATTTAAATGAGCATTTTTCTAAACAAGAAAATAAACCATTTATCTCTATTATATCTGATGATGAGTGGAACAAAATACAAACGCTACAAGACATTTCAAAATTGCTTATTGAAAAAAATATTTTGCTTACCCAAGACACTGAACAAATGCCTAATTATTCTTATTACACATCTATTTTAATTCACTATATCCGCAAAAACTATTCAAATAAAAACTTAACATCTTATCAAATGGCAGAGTATTTAGGTCTTAGTATATCTTATATGCGTACCGTATTTAAAGAGGAAACTGGTAAACCAGTAAATCAATATTTATCTGAAGTAAGACTTAAAAATGTTTGTCATCTATTAATAAATTCAAATGAAACTATAGAAAAAATTGCACAAACATCCGGCTATCTTGATAGTAAAAATTTACGGAGAGCTTTTAAACAAACATATGGTATCACACCTAGTGAATATCGTTGCATGCATACTGCTTGATCAAAATCAAATAGTTGATACAGTTAAAAATGAACCTTAATATTAAAACTTAGTAATACAAATAATACATAACAAAAACCATAAAAAGGATACATTGTACATTATTGATATTTTTGGAAAAATTAGTTTTATCAATAAAATTAATTCTTTCTTTTACTTTAATTATAATATGTTAATAAAATATTTTTCTTTGATTTATTCAAGCATTTTTCGTTATTATAAAATCTTGAAAAGAAAAATTGATTTGATATAATTTTTACATAGAATAATAAATTTAATGCACAAAAGAACTTGGGGTGAAAAAATGTATAATGTGATAATTGCTGATGATGAAAAAATCATTAGAGAATTTTTAAAAAATGAGCTTAATTGGCATAAACTAGGATTTAATGTTAAAGGTGTAGCTGCAAATGGGATGGAAGCATTAGAATTAGTTGAAGAATATCAGCCAGACCTGCTTTTGACAGATATCCAAATGCCTTATATATCTGGAATTGAATTAGCACGTAGAGTAAGAGAAGTCAATCCCTTTATTAATATTGCTTTTCTAACTGCATTTGAAGAATTCACATATGCAAAAAAAGCTATTCAATATAGTGTAATCAGTTATATTTTAAAATCGCAGTCTAAAGAAGAATTAGAACAAGAAATATGGAAAATAAATTAGATGAAAAATATTCTCAACATATTAAATTACCTAATACACCAACAGAAATTCTTTATGAAAAACGTAAAAATATTCTTAAAGATATTTTTTTTAATTATCACGATCAAAACATCGATAAAAAGCTAACCCTTCTTGAGTTTTATCAAAACTATAAAAATAATAACTATCTTCTCATGTTAATTAAACCATATAGCTCTGAAATTTTAATTAATGAGCAATTAATTAACAGTATTATTAATGATATATTAAAAAGATATAGTCAATTTATTTCATTTACAATTAGTAATAAAATTCTAATTTTTATTGACGATGATCCCAAAAACATTCAGCATTATAAACAATTAATCGCTGACGAAATACTTCAAGGATTAAAAAAAGTATTAAACATCAACGTTAGAATATGTATAAGTCAACCATTTTCTAATATTTCTGAACTAATAAAAGCTTATAACAGCATGTTATCAGCTTTTAAAACAGAAATTGAAAGCCCTATTGTATATGCTGAAGATATTAATATCGAAACTCCCGATATACTTGCTAAAAAAGCAATTCAAATCATTGAAGAAGAATATAGCAATCCTTTTTTATCAGTAATTGATATTAGCGAAAGATTACATATTAGTACCAGCTATTTAAGCATACTTTTAAAAAAAATATATTCTTCTAGTTTTGTTAAATTATTGACCGCAAAAAGAATGGCTATTGCAAAAAACTATCTTTTAAATACTAATTTAAAAATTTTAGAAATTTCTGAATTATGCGGGTATAATGATCAACATTATTTTAGTTATTGTTTTAAGCGTCATTATGGCATCTCACCAAAAAAAGCTAGGGAGATCAATGATGAAAAAATATAATAAAAAAGGGACAAAATAAATTTTGTCCACCTGGGTGATAATGTATTTTAAATGCCTATCATCCTTTTTAGTATTATAATGATTTCAGGAGATGACTTTATGATCGATTTATCT